>CAZYEJ010000022.1:0-32070 GCA_964646435.1 uncultured Thermodesulfobacteriaceae bacterium | reverse complement strand
CCTGTACTTCAAGTGCCCGACAACAAAGCAGATGCGGTGCCCTGTGAACGCTTACTGACAAACTAACCATTTGGAGGTGCAGCATGTTAAAAGAGATGAAAGAACGGATCACTGAGGCATTTGAAAGGATCATGAAGAGTGGCGAAGTGACAGCGGTACAGGTCAGAGACATCGTCCAGACAGCCGTGTCGGACACTGCCGGAAAGGTGAAAGAAGGAGGGATAACCCTGCGCGAGATTGCCAAGGAAGCCACTGCCACAGCCACGGATGGACTTAAACAAAAAGGAATTGCCACCAGGGAGCGCATCACTGCGGCAGTCGAGGGGGCAATCGACGGCATCAAGTCCACAAAACAGAGGGCTGTGGACAGGACCCGTCAAGAGATCCAACAACTGAAGACCCGTCTAGGTGGAGAGGAACAGAAATTGTCTGAAGATGTGCGCGAGGCCCTGGAAGGTACCAGACAGAGCAGCGAGGCATTTACTGGATAGATGAAAGAACACATAGAGACCTCTGTCACCGATACCAAGTTGAAATACGCGCAGCTTTTAGGCCTGACCGGGGAAACTGTCAAACAGGCTGTAAAGCGGGTGATCGATAGCGGAAAGGACGTAGAGGAAACTGTTGCCGAAATTACCAGGGATGCAACGAAAAAGGCCCTTGCAGAGGCGCATTTCAGCGCGGACAGAATAAAAAAAGTATCTCATACTGTGATTTCCGCCGCAGTTGAGACCGCAGAGGAGGCCGACACCAATATACGCGAGGTAGCTAGTGGCGCAGTACGGGGAACCAGGGAAGGTGTCACCTCTGCAGTGGAGTCCACAAAAGAGACGCTATCCGCCGCAGGTGCAAAGACCAAGTCCTTTGTCACAGAGGACCTTGCTCAGACCAAGGAAGACCTTGAGGCCGTTGGAGACCTGTTTCTTGAGACCATACGCGGAGTGGCCGGCAGATCCGGCAAGGTGGCAGGTGATGTGCTTACTGAAATTGCAGACCAGACCAGGAAAATTCCCTCTACCCTGAAGGAGAAGGCAGGTGAAGCCGCTGAGGCAGTCTCAAATCGTTTTAAGGAATTAGGCAAAGATACCTTTGGTAGAGCGGCGCAGCTCACCGAAGAGACAGTACACACCGCAGCCGAGGAGACCAAGGAACTATCAAAACGGGCCTTGGATATAGCAAAGGGAGCAGTATCAGGGATCTTACAGGGTGCAAAGCATGCCTTAAAGAAAGATAAGGAAGACAAGTCATGAAAAAAGTAATTTTTGCAACTCTTTTAGCACTTTGGCTGATCAGTGGTTTTAATGAATAAACGCATAGATGACACTAAGGTTGCCCTGAAGGAAGGGGAAAAACAGGGCAGTAAAAAGCTTTCCGACCTCCTTAAATGGGCGGCTGAGAGGGTGGAGGTCAAAGGAGAAGAGTGAGGACGCCTGAAACCCGGACGACCATACATCATTATAGGTAGGTAAAATTGGGAAAACCAAGACCACTGGAAGCAGAGTTGTATTTTTACAAAAATACCCCTTTAGAAAAGGCCATGCAGGTAATGGCTGACTGATGCCGCTCAGGCCATTGTTCAAAACATGTCTGAATTTTACTATCGTCATGGAGAAGCAGGATGAAAAAATTGCACTTTATTACGCGAATGCCGGATGAACCGGGCGCGTTGCATAAGGCAGCCGAAATCATTCGGGAATATGAAGGCAACATCAGTCGTATTCATTACGACTACCGCATAGACCCACACACAGTATTTTTTGAAATTACGGTACCCTCTAAAAAAGCAGATGAAAGAATCAAAGAAGAGCTATATAAAATTGGTTATTTGCAGAAATCTTTAGAGCCAATTGGGTTTTTAAAATTCAATATCTATTTGCCCAACCAGCCAGGTGCTCTGTTTGAGTTTCTAAACTATATCACCTCTGCACGCGCAAATATTGATTTTTTGGATTTTGACGAAAGAGGGAAACACCCAGATAGGTTAACAGTGAGCTTAACCATAGAAAAAAACGCAATTATAGATAAGTTGTTGAGTGAATTAAAGTCTCGTTACCGGATTGAAATTTTAGAATATGATACCAAAGGCAAACATCTGGATGATACAGTTTTTTACCTTCGTTTTGCCCAGCAATTGCGAGAGATTATAGGGACAGCAGAAGACGAATTTTTGCTTAAGTTACTTCATGACATAAATCACATTGTCCAGGAGTTAACAAACCTAAAGCAGGAACCAAAAAAGGTGTTTGAAAGTATTATTCTTACTGGCAAAACTCTTAAGGAAACAACCGGAAGTAATTTTTATGCAGATGTACAACACATAAAATTGGAAGAAGACATAGAGCTTTTTTGTTTTCAATTGCCTTGCGGTGGTAATATTTTTGTCTTTAATACTCCTGACGAGATGGCAATGTTTGATATAGGATTTGGTATATATCATTCAGATGTAATTAAAATGTTTCAAAGATATGGTTTGGGGAATTTAAATAAATTAAAGCGCATTTTTATTACCCATGCTGACGCAGACCATGCTGGGGCAGGGGGATTTTACGACGCTATTTCCTTTTTACATCGGGGAACTCTTGAAGCCATTGAAAGGGCCAATAGGGCCTATGGGTCAAAGATGGAGAACTCTATTTTAGAAGAAGTATATACAAAACTAATTAACTTATTCTCTAAGTTTACTCCTTCCCGGAAGATAGAGATTTTCTCCAGCCAAGTGCTAGGCTTAAGAAATATTTTCCCAATTGTCTATCGTTTCCATGTGGGGCCATTAGAATTTGAAGTGTTAGAAAGTCTGGGCGGCCATCTTTATGGACAGGTATTTTTCCTATGTACCGAATATGGACTTCTTTTTACAGGAGATAGCCTTATCAATTTTGGTAGTCTCTCAGAAGAAAGAAAAAAATTTAACATTTTGGCCAAGATTCTTATGACTTCTGTCAATGTAGATAGTGGGATAGCCTCTAAGGAAAGGGATACTTTACTCCAGATTGCCAAAGAGGTTGACAAAAAAATGGCTCTGCAAGATAAGAGATGTTTAATCTGTGGAGGACATGGTGTGATTTCCGTTTTAGAAAAAAACGGTCTGGAAACTTATGGAGAGATTGAGCACTATAAGGGGGGAAATAACAAACACCTGAATGCGATCAAGCATTATTATCTGGGTGATGAGGAAAAAATTAGGAAGGCCACGGAGGCTGTTGCTGGGCAAGTCAGTGTGAATGAGAAATAACAAGTCATGTGTATTATGGTCAAGGATGTTATCATTGACATTACCTGTACCCATGATGAATATTCTGGGTCAACCGGAACTGGTGTGGTAAATCATCCCCTTTTTGTCAATTATTCGTTGTTTTACAGGTGGTTATGCCAATATTAAATATTGTCATTTTTTTACCCTTTATACCTTTGTTAAACCGTTGATATATTAGCAATGTTTTGCGTAACATGTTGATTTTATTCACCACACTGATTCCGGTTGACGGGTTTGAGCATCACACAAATTACGGTTGAGCCAATATTCTAAATGGCGGTGTCGTCAATCCTTCATTAATGATTTTCAAAACAGCAGGTATTTGCCATGAAAAAAATTGCTATAAATGGTCTTGGACGTATTGGAAGGTTGGTGTTGCGCCACTATTTATCCGATCCTCCAAAAAATCTCCAAATCGTCGCAGCCAACGATCTCACCCCGACCGATGAGCTTGCTTACCTGTTACGGTATGATTCTGTACATGGAAGAGCTTCGTTCCCCATAGAATCCGGCCAGGATTATCTCGAGCTGGGATCTCAAAAACTTGCTATTTTCAATGAAAAGGACCCTGTGAATCTGCCTTGGAAGTCACTCGGTGTGGATATTGTGCTGGAGTGTACCGGGTTTTTCAGAAGGCGGAAAGATGCGGCAAAACACCTTGCAGCCGGGGCATCAAAGGTGATTATAAGCGCCCCTTCCGAAAGTGCCGATTTGACCATAGTCATGGGGGTAAACGAGAAGCTTTATAACCCTCAGGCGCATCACATTATTTCAAATGCCTCCTGTACCACCAATTCTCTGGCACCCGTGGTCAAGATTCTCAATGATGAGTTCGGGATAGAGAGCATGATGGTAACCACCATCCTTGCCTATACGGCCAGCCAATCTTTGATAGACCGTCCAACTCGAAAGAGGCGTCTGGGTCGGGCCGCCGCGGCTTCTTTGATTCCCACAAGCACGGGTGCGGCCAAGACCATAGCTATAGTTATTCCCGAATTGAAGGGAAAGATGGATGCCATTACGGTGAGAGCCCCGATTCCGGATGGGGCGCTGACAGATATCGTGGCCTATCTCAAAAAGGATGTTTCAGTGGAACGCGTGAACGCAGCCCTGGAAAAGGCAGCCAATGGTACGTTCAAGGGGGTTCTGGATTATAACAATGATGAAATTGTGTCTGCTGATATCATTGGCAATCCCAATTCAGGCATTGTTGATGCCCCATCCACCAGGGTGGTCATGAACCGGGTAGTCAAGGTGCTGGTCTGGTACGACAACGAATTCGGGTATTCGAGGCGCTTGCTTGATCTGGCGTCTTATATGGATAACAGAGGTTGATGGCGTTTGCACTGAGCAACAATTGAATTTAAGGGATTGGATATAGAGAGCCATATTTTAGTCAGCCATCCTAACAACAAATGGAGAGGAGAGGTCGGAAGGGCCACTGATATTTTAGAAAAATTACAGGATGTTTGCAAAAATTCAATTTTAGTAGCATGTGGACCTCCTCCTATGTTTTTAACAGTAGAAAAAATTGTAAAATTAATGCCAATTGCTACAAAAAATATCTTTTTTCCCTAAGGGTGATACGCAAAAAGCTGGCTACCTTTCTAATCGAAAGGGCCAGTCTTTCTATCGGGCTTGTAAATTCCATTACCACTCTGAGCTATTACTTTCTACTCTTATTAATCGTACTGGTAGCCCTTTCTACGGCCGGGGTAAACCTGAACCAGATCACCATCATTTTAGGTGCGTTAGGCGTTGGTATCGGCTTTGGTCTTCAAACGATCGCTAACAATTTTATAAGCGGCCTCATTCTTCTGACCGAAAGAACTATAAAAGTAGGAGACATTGTGGAATTGGAAAACGGCCTATTGGGTGAGGTTAAGGATATCTCTATCAGGAGCACTGTTATTAAAACCTATGACAGTCTTGATATTATCGTCCCTAATTCCGATTTCATTTCTAACCGGGTGACTACGTGGACTTATGGAGATGACTGGCGGAGGCTCAGGATTCCCTTTGGGGTTTCCTATGGTTCAGACCCTGATGAAGTTGCTAAACTGGCTATAGAAGTTGCCAAGGAGATCCCTACAAACATAGAAGATGGTGCCCACCCTTTAAGAGTGTGGTTTGAGGGATTTGGGGACAGCAGCCTCGACTTCTCCTTGCTGGTCTGGTGCCAGATGAGGCGCCTTCTCCCTGTTTCCGACTTGCTCAGCGATTATTACTTTGCACTTTTCCGTAAGTTTAAAGAGGCCGGGATCGAAATACCGTTTCCACAAAGGGATCTCCATCTACGTTCAATTTCTCCGGAAATTTCGCATATTTTTAAAAAGTAGTGTGCCATTTGGAACGAATCGGGATCTCCAAGCACCACACATCACATTCTACATTATTATTTGGAGTGCGGGTCAAAAATTCTTATGATCATGTGTAATGATAAAAGGGGAAATAGACGTTTTGGCCCCTGACAACCTGTTTCTGGCCTGATTATTAACGCCGATTTGAAAGTGATCACTTTTAGATGGTTTAAAGGTGACCATATTCTTCTCCAGGCCGAGAGACTTGCTGCTGCTGGAAAGGCCGTATTCGAGATAGCCCACGATATGAAAACGCCCCTTATGGCTATTGGTGGTTTTGCAAACCAGGTTTCCAGAAAACTGCGGCAGGAAGATCCCAACCGGAAAAAACTGGAGATTGTGGTTCAAGAAACAGCCTGTCTCGAATCCATGGTAAAGCAGATGCTGGACTTTGGCAGACCCCTGGAGATTCAGCCCACGGAAATAAGCCTGAATGAGCTGGTGATGAAAACTGTGAAAGTGGCAGAACCAGTGGCAAGGAAGTCGGGGGTAGAGCTAAAAACTGATCTCGAGCCGTCTTTGCCTCTGCTTCTGCTGGATGGTCCCAGAATAGAGCAAGTCATCCTGAACCTGGTCACCAACGCAGTTCAGGCCTCTCCGGCCGGAGAGCATGTACTGGTCAGGACTCATCTGGGGAACGGCGAAGTCTTGTTGAAGGTGGCTGACCGCGGATGCGGGATAACGGAAGAACATCGTGACAATGTCTTTCATCCTTTCTTTTCAACAAAAAAAGCAGGAACTGGTCTGGGCCTGGGTATTGTGAAAAAGATCGTAGAGGCCCATGGAGGAGGTGTCTCTTTCCAGTCCAACCCGGAAAAGGGTGTAACCTTTAGCGTGCGGTTGCCCTTTTTGAGAAGTCAGGTGATAATATAGATGAAACGCCTTTCTTTTTCCAATTTGCATGTTCACTTAATCCTCCTGGTTCTTATTGCGGTCCTACCGGCAAGGATTGAAGTCAAAATAAAAAAGGAGGATCAAACAATGTCGGGGAAAAATACAACTATCGCAATTTGTAACAACCACACAAAGGCTGAATAGCTTGTCAAGGAATTGCAGAAATCCGGATTTGACATGAAAAAACTGTCCATTGTTGGAAAGGACTACCATACCGAGGAGGATGCGGTCGGCTATTACGATACCGGTGACCGGATAAAGAAGTGTGGGGCGAGTTGGGCGCATTCTGGGGCATCCTTTCCGGCTCTACTTTCTTTATCATCCTCTGAGGTAACTGTTTGTCATGGTTAGAGGGTCTGTCATGTCTTTAAACATCGATTCGAGTAAAAGAGGTGTATACAAGGAGTTTCTATGATGAAAAAAGTTGCCATTAATGGCTTGGGACGCATTGGACGGCTAATTATACTGCATTACTTGTCAAACCGTCCAGATAATGTGGAAAATGTTGCGGCCAAATAAGTGATCAGCGCGGTAAAGGAGCGATTATCATGACGAAACTGGCTTTCTTTAATGTAGATGAAAAAGAACAGGCTGTGTTGTTAAAGGCATTTGAGGAGGAAAAAGCATTTGAATTGAGTTTTAGTCAAAAGCCTCTTGATGTACACACGGCAACTATTGCAAAAGATGCGGATGGAATGGGAATATTCATCCAATCTCAGGTTACACGGGAAGTACTGGATCTGCTGCCTCAACTAAGCATAATTGTTACCATGTCCACCGGTTTTGACCATATTGACTTAGAGGCATGCAAGTCTCGAAACATCACTGTATGCAATGTCCCTGCTTACGGCGATAACACAGTAGCCGAATATGCCTTTGGTCTCATTATAGCCCTGGCCCGTAAATTGAAACCGACATTTGAACGGGTGGAACGGGGATTTTTTAGCCGTGCCGGCCTTAAGGGTGTGGATCTCAAAGGAAAGACACTTGGTCTGATAGGAACGGGTCGAATCGGTTGTCACATGGCAAGGCTTGGATGGGCCTTCGGGATGGAGGTAATTGCGTTTGATCTGAAACCCGATGCTACTCTTTCGGAAAAATTCCAAGTGAGATTTATTAGCCTGGATGAGGTATTGCAGCAGGCTGATGTTATTAGCCTGCATGTGCCATATCTCCCGTCTACCCATCACCTGATTAATGCAGAGAGATTGCGATTGATCAAACCTACAGCCTTGCTTGTCAACACCGCGCGAGGAAAGGTCGTTGACACCAAAGCTGTTGCTGCAGCTCTGCGTGAGGGCAGATTGGGAGGAGTAGCTCTGGACACCTTTGAAGGTGAAGAGATCTGGATCGAAGAAGAGTTTCTCAAAAGAGATGATCTCGCGGCCATCACGCTGAAGGAAGCAATGGAGAGTTTTTCAATCATGCGTTCAGAACGAGCAATCCTGACGCCGCACAATGCGTTCAATACCAGCGAGGCCCTGGAGCGAATTCTGGTCACCAGTGCTGAAAACCTCAAGGCCTATTTTAGCAGCAATCCACAGAATGTGGTCGGCTAATTAACATAACAGATTCAAAAGATCAAAGATGCAACGACGCGGGGAAAGGGCTATTAAAGCCTTTAAGTGTTTGGTTGAGTGGTTCCTTTGGGGCATGGTCAGGCCACGTATTCTGGTTTTTTGGCTGGTGACTACTTAAAGGAATGTAGTGATTTGGGAGTCCCGCTGGTGGCGATAGGTTTCATGTATCCGGAAGGATATGTACGTCAGAAGATCCGTGAGGACGGCTGGCAGGAAGGTACAGACGAGCCCTTAGACAGAGATGCAGCCCCCATAACCAGGGTCCTGGAAAAAGACGGAAAACAGCTTGTAGTCCGGCCGGGCATGATGTCTTTCCATTCCAGTTGATGGAAAAATATTTCAGCTCCTATTGGCCAGGCCTGGGAATAGATCGTGAGACCTTCTTCCGTTTGGGAACCAATCCGGAGGCCCGGATGGCCGGCTTCAACATGACCGCCTTTGCCCTTAAGATGTGTACCTATTGTAATGCGGTCAGCAAAAGGCACGGGGAGGTAACCCGGCGCATGTGGAATGTTCTCTGGCAGGAACTGCCGGATAAAATACCTATAGATAATGTTACTAACGGCGTTCATGTCCCAACATGGGTGGAGCCTAAAATGGAGCTCCTATTCAATAAATATCTTGGCCCCAACTGGTTGGAGGACCATGATGACCCGGCAATCTGGGAACTCATTGATGATATCCCGGATGAGGAACTTTGGCATACGCATTACTGGTTAAAGGTGAAATTGATCAATTTTGTACGTGAGAGGATACGCAAACGCTGGGTGGAAGATCGAATCAACCCTTCCATTACCTTGGCCGAGGGAGTCATGCTCGACCCCTCTGCGTTGACCATTGGTTTCGCCCGCCGCTTTGCCACTTATAAGCGCGCATACCTGCTTTTTTCCGACAGGGAAAGGCTGAAAAAGATCCTGAATGATCCCTGGCATCCGGTACAGATCATCTTTGCCGGAAAGGCCCACCCCGAGGATATGTCTGGAAAACACATCATGCAAGAGGTTTTCAATGCCGCTCGCGATCCTGAGTTTGGTGCACATATAGCCTTTGTAGAAGATTATGGGGAACAATTGGCCCAGTACATGGTCCACGGGGTAGACGTGTGGCTTAACAATCCCCTGCCGCCCATGGAGGCCAGTGGAACCAGTGGTATGAAGGCTGCCTTATTAATGAAATTCAGCTCATTTGAGCGGAAAAGAGGACCTCGCTATCAACCATGCGCACAGGGATCGCCGTCTTGGTCTTGCCCCTTTCAGTACTGAGCGTCCTGATAGCTTTTTCGAAATACTACGATGTTATGCAGGTAATTCATCTGTTTGTGCCGCTATTAGTAATTATATCTGGTTTGGTCTTTCTGGGGTCATACCTCATAATCCGGTCGATCGTGCAGATTCACCGCCAGGATCGGCTTATCCTGAAACTCAAGCAAGAACACAGCAGGATCGCCGAATTTCTTGACTGAACTACAAAAGAGTCAGCCAAACTGAATGTCCACGCAAAGCAGAATAGGAAATGAATCCATTACGTTCGGTCTTGAAGTGTTCGGATTGTTTTTATGTTAGGAGTAATAAGTGTTGTGCGCTAAGATTCCGAGATACATGGAGGATGATAATTTAAGACTGAGACCGTTGAAGATTTTTGATGGACCTTTCATAATAAATGGATTAAGGGATGAAGATGTTTGGAGAGCAAATGGTTTAAGTAGACCTATAAGTTCTTCATGGTTTTCTGTCTGGTGGTATTTAAAAAAGACCTTTGATCTCACTCTCTGTATAGAGATTGACTCAAGGCGTGCAGGATTTATTGGTCTTTATAACCTTAGCCTTGGTAAATTTGCTGAACTGAGCTTATCATTATTTGAGAAAAATATCAGGCAATGTGGTTATGGAAGCAGGGCATTTAGACTACTCGCAAAAAACCTAAAAGAATATTCTATAGTAAAAAAGATAATAGTTAGGGTAAAAATAGATAATAATGCTGCAATATCTTTCTACAGGGCACTTGGATTCAATGAGCTAGGTAATCTTGATAGAATAAAGACTATGGCAATTGATTTAAACGGTCATCCTTACAAGGAGTGAGATTTTATGGATATTTTGGAAGACAGGTTTCTGGGTATCCCGAATAATATCTCTGGTCTGGGGGAAATGGCTTGCAACCTCTGGCGTAGGCTTGCATCCGGCCCCTGCCGCCCATGGAGGCCAACGGAACCAATGGTATAAAGGCCGCCCTGAACGGCGTTCCTCACTTGAGCATTATGGCTGGATGGCTGGTGGGTAGATGGTTTAAAGGTGACCATAGTTGGTTGGTATTTTTGAGGAGATTTTCTTGCGAGCCGGGCATGCTGCAAGAAAGCCCGGCCAGTATTATCAGATTGGGAAATAAGCCATGCCTGTCCATAAAAATTGGAAAAAAGTTGTGGTCATCGCCCTTATGATTGGCGCGATCCTCTCCCTGCATTACTTCACCTTGCCTTATATGCAATACCGGCATGCGCTTTACCGGATGTTATTTTACCTGCCCCTGGTTCTGGGAAGCCTCTGGTTTGGGCTGAAGGGGGCTATATTCGTCTGTGCAAGTGTTTCCATACTCTATCTTCCATATACCATGATACAGTGGCAAGGGTTTTCCTTGGAAATTTTTCATGTACTATTGGAGGGGGTGTTATACATTATCATTGCTTTTATCCTTGGGTCTCTAGTTGAAAAGGAAAGAAAGGAACACAGTGCCCTTCTTCAAGCCGAAAGCCTTGCTGCTGTTGGAAAGGCCGTGTCTGAAATAGCCCACGATATGAAAACGCCCCTTATGGCTATTGGTGGTTTCGCGAACCAGGTCTCCAGAAAACTGCGGCACGAAGATCCTAATCGGAAAAAACTCGATATTGTGGTTCAAGAAACGGCCCGTCTCGAATCCATGGTAAAGCAGATGCTGGACTTTGGCAGACCCCTGGAGATTCAGCCCACGGAAATAAGCCTGAATGAGCTGGTGATGAAAACTGTGAAAGTGGCAGAACCAGTGGCAAGGAAGTCGGGGGTAGAGCTAAAAACTGATCTCGAGCCGTCTTTGCCTCTGCTTCTGCTGGATGGTCCCAGAATAGAGCAAGTCATCCTGAACCTGGTCACCAACGCAGTTCAGGCCTCTCCGGCCGGAGAGCATGTACTGGTCAGGACTCATCTGGGGAACGGCGAAGTCTTGTTGAAGGTGGCTGACCGCGGATGCGGGATAACGGAAGAACATCGTGACAATGTCTTTCATCCTTTCTTTTCAACAAAAAAAGCAGGAACTGGTCTGGGCCTGGGTATTGTGAAAAAGATCGTAGAGGCCCATGGAGGAGATGTCTCTTTCCAGTCCAACCCGGAAAAGGGTGTGACTTTTAGTGTGCGGCTGCCTTCTCAATAAGACTAGGCATTCAGAAAAATTTGCCGTGGATAACCAATATAACGTGGGAAAACGCAAAATCATGCTATCCCTTTACTCTCTTCAAACCGTCGAGTCCTGGGTCTTCGACATCATGGATTTGCGTAATTATTTCCGTTTCTGAAATACCAGACGTGAGATATGGCACTGGCCACTCATGAAGACAAAACTCCGCCATAGCCTGGGTTCCCGCTTTGGCCTCTTTTATCGGTTATGCCTTCAGTAATAACATTGGATTCTCAATGATTGCCGGCGCATCTGTGCGTTACCGCCTGTATTCAGCATGGGGGCTTTCGGCCCTTGAGATTACCAAGGTGGTCGCTTTCTGCAGTCTAACGCTCTGGTTTGGCTTTTTTGCCCTCGGGGGCCTGATATTTCTTCTCGAGCCCATGGCTATTCCCACAGTGCTTCAACTCCCCTTTGCCTCTGCACGTCCGCTTGGCATATTCTTCCTCGTGCTGGTAGCGGGATATCTCCTGTGTAGCGTCTTGAGAAAGAAACCTATCACGATTCGGAAATTGGAGTTTCCTCTTCCCTCCACCCGGCTCTTCCTTGCCCAGATTGCACTGGCTTCTCTTGATTGGATCCTGGCCGGCAGCGTGCTCTATGCTTTGATGCCCTCTGTCCCAAATATGTCCTACATGGGACTTATTTCCGTTTTAGGAAAAGACGGTCTGGAAACTTATGGAGAGATTGAGCACTATAAGGGGGAGAATAACAAATAAGAGTAAACGCTTACAGCTCGGTGGATTGCTTTAAAACGGGAGGTGTAACCCAGTGAACGGTTACAGTAATTCGTTGTATGGAGTTTCCAGAGACAAACTTACTTTCTCGATCAGTTTACGCAGATATCCTTGTGAGACCTTTTCACCAAGGACATCCTTGATGTATTCTCTGATCGTGGAAAATGATGCATGGCAGACATTCTTCATATAGGCAACTAACGACGTTAAGAAAAAATTTGGTTGTGACAAAGGGCACACACATGTCGATATGGCAGAAAAGACTCTTTGTGTTTCTCTCGCGAAATGCTGCGGCAGCCGATAGGTTCTTCCGATTGCCCCACGAGCAGACTATTTTTTTAATAAATCGACAGAATTCGAGAAGATTCCTGAGCTGTTGAAAAATCTGAATTGGGATTTTCAGGATTTATGAAAGGAGGCAACTCATTGGTAAATTGAAATTGAAAGGAATTTGGTGGCATAAAATCGAAAACAAACAATAAAAGAAAGGTAATCGACTATAAAAAAGCAAGTTAGCATGTTGATGGCAAGTTTATTAGCTATAGCTATCATAGGGATAGGACCTGTGATGGCCCAAACAATTCAGGAAAAAGTTACAATAACTCCGGGCAAGACTATTTCCACAGCAGATGAATCGGCCATATCGTCGGCTGCAGTCAAGGTGCTCCGACACATTGCAACGGCAAGAGGTGCAATTCATGACAACGATCTGGAGCAGGCCCAAGCAGACCTCAAACAGGCCCGCGAGCTGATTGATATCATCAAGGCCTCACTCCCCACGGCAAAAGTCAAGGACCATATCTGGGTGGCCAAGGAACACCTGGATTACAAGAGCACGGAAGACGTAATTCCGGATTTGATTCCCATCTATGCCGAACTGGACAATATAGAGGATTTGGTGCCTGTGGAGCAGGCGAAAAAGCACCGCAACCAAGGCCAGGATTGACGCCATGGAAAAAGAGGTTGGTGAAATCAAAGCAGACCTGAACAGCAAGACAGAGGCGGCTAGGGCGCACTATATAAAGATCAAGGGCGACCTACGCCAACTGATTCGTGATTTATAAACATAAGTCGAGACGATTATTGTCTACCTTGAAGGATTGAAGTCAAAATAAAATTGGAGGCCTAAGTGCCCTGGGTGCCGGACTATTTAGCATTGGCATCCCCAAGGACAGCGTCCTTCAGTATGAAACTGCAATCAAGTCGGACAAGTTCCTAATCATTGCCCATGGAACAGCAGATGAGGTAGCCAAAGCAAAAGAGATCCTGGATGCGTCGAATGTCTCTGAGGTCGCAATGCATCACGCTTAAGAGGGAAATTCGAACGAAGACGATAAGGTAAGATCTCGGAACAGCGCGTCTTGGCATGGTCATGGCCTAGGACTCAGAACTTCCGGCTGCCTTTTCACATAGAGAGCGAACAAAGGATATCCCTTATGTAAGTCTTATGGTTATAACGGCCATAACACTCCTGTTTGTAAACACAACCGACCTGACTATGATATCATCGTTTGCCAGTTCCACCTTCCTGTTAATCTTTGCGGCTATCAACCTGTCGGCCATAAGGCTTAAAGCCCGGATCGGCATAAACATTGCTGCGCCACTGGCAGGTTTATTGATGTCTCTTGTGTCCTGGGCAGTATTATTGGTTTATATCTACAGAACAGACTTAAAGTGTCTGGCCTGGATAGGTATGATTTATCTATTTGTAATAATATCTGAATTATGCTTTAGTGAAAGAAAGTTGTTCTTTAAGGCAAGAGCATAGGGCAAAGCGGGTAAACGCTGAGGGAAATAAAATACATATGTTCAAAAAGACTTTTTCAGAAAAAGGAGACAGGCAATTGTGATATTGTCCTCATTAACATTGAGGCCGGGCATTGCATTATGCCGGGAGGATAATGTTTTAAAATTGGTTCCAAAAATAACTTGCAAAGAAAGGAGATGTAACAATGGCTATCAAAACAGATGACGTAATTGTACCTCTGGATATCCCGAAGGCAATGAGGGAAAACTATATCAGAAATTATCTTGCGATTACCAGAAAAAGTAAGCGGCTAATGCTTTTCGCAGGTGATCAGAAGGTGGAGCACTTGAATAATGATTTTTTTGGTGAGGGTATTCATCCTGATGACAGTGACCCTGAGCACCTGTTCAAGATCGCCAACCGGGCAAACATAGGAGTTTTTGCCACCCAGTTAGGTCTTATCGCCAGATATGGAATGGACTATCCTGATATCCCTTATCTGGTAAAACTGAACTCAAAAACCAACCTTGTGAAGACATCCCAGTCTGATCCGTTCAGCAATCAGTGGATTGATGTGAAGCAGGTGGTGGATTTTCAAAAGAACAGTGGGCTTAAGATACTGGGAGTCGGCTATACTATCTATCTTGGAAGTGAGTATGAGGCTGATATGCTGCGTCAGGCGGCACAAATTGTTAACAAGGCGCATAATTATGGACTAATAACCGTCCTGTGGATTTATCCCCGAGGCAAAGCAGTGACGAACGAAAAGGATCCCCATCTGATTGCCGGCGCTACAGGCGTTGCAGCATGCATGGGGAGTGATTTCGTTAAGGTAAGCTATCCTGAAAAGCAGGGATATGAATCAAGGGAAATTTTAAAGGAAGCTGTTCTGTCTGCAGGCCGTACAAAGGTTGTATGCGCAGGAGGATCAAGCGTAGATGTAGAGTCATTTCTGCAACGGCTTCACGATCAAATATTTGTCAGCGGCGCTTCAGGAAATGCTACCGGCAGGAATATTCACCAGAAATCCCTGGAAGAAGCAGTCAGAATGTGCGACGCTATTTATGCCATTACCATAGACGGTAAAAGTGTGGATGAGTCTCTGAAAATTTACCAGTCATAATATTCTGGAGTTAAGTATATGCCAAAATTGCTTCTGCTGCGACATGGTCAGAGTGTATGGAATCTGGAAAACAGGTTTACAGGATGGACGCGATGGATCTCATGTGGATTCCCGTGCATAGATCATGGCGGCTTAATGAAAGGCATTATGGATCGCTGCAAGGTCTGAATAAACGAGATACTGTTGAAAAATATGGGCAAGAACAGGTTCAGATGTGGCGACGCAGTTATGAAATCCGGCCTCCGGCCCTGGATAAAACGGATAAGCGAAACCCAGTCTTTGACCCGCGCTATGCACAATTGAAAAATGAGGATTTACCCTCCGTTCCTTATCAACCGTCCATTATTTCCGACATTCTGATTGCTCTCTTGCTCGGTGCTATTGGGATACTTGCGGTTATCCATCTATTCAAGTGGGTATAAGAAACACCATACAAAGGAGAGAGGCAGTGCGACGTTCCAACTTCTACTATTTTCCCCTTGCATTACCCTTTATTCTCATTTTTTTGTTTTTCTTCATCTTCGTGTTCATTTTGCTCCAGATTGGAGTCCTTGGATATGCCTATGAGAAGATAGGGATCAGTCCGCAGTATGCTTTCAGCTTACTGTTCCTGTCTCTTGTGGGGAGTGGCGTCAATATCCCTGTGGTAAAACTACCTTCGAAAGATGTGCTTTCAGGCCAAGAAATCACCTTTTTCGGCATGCGGTACATGGTTCCCCCGGTTCAAAAGTGGACACGAACGGTTGTGGCGATCAACGTTGGTGGAGCTGTCATCCCAACTTTTCTCTCACTCTATCTTTTGGTAAAGAATGGGTTATATGTCCAAGGCCTTGTGGGCGTGGCTATCGTGACGATTATCGTTCACTGGATGGCCCGGCCTGTCAAAGGGATAGGGATTGCCGTGCCGACTTTTATCCCTCCAGTGGCGGCCGCTTGCGTGGGCATTTTGCTTTCACAGGAGTCAGCCCCCGCCTTGGCCTATATTACAGGGACCATGGGAACCTTAATCGGTGCTGATCTCCTGAACCTTGGCAAAATCCAAGGGCTTGGCGCCCCTGTCGCCTCCATCGGAGGGGCCGGGACCTTTGACGGGATCTTCTTGACAGGGATCCTGGCTGTTCTGCTGGCTTAAGGGCAGGGAGAGCAATCCTTGGCCTTCCAGCCCTCCTGATATGGGAATTAGTTTTTGTTGCCTTCAGTCGTGATGGGATTGCGTTGAATGCAATCCACAGAATGTAGTTTCAGCAGCGCCTTAAGCTTCAGCTCTGAGCTTGGGAATCAAGTTATTCTTTACCAGGCCCTTAATCGCTAATATGCGGGAGGAGAATACTTATGAAAAAAATGAATTTTCAGATTAGTCGCAAAAAACCTGAAATTGAGGTCAATAAGCCACCTGTACAAAAAATCTGGCAGAAACAGGGCCTTTTTTTTATCTGGTATTTCATCATTTTTGCCGTAATTTTTCTGCTGTGGGGTTTTCTTTCCCGCAAGATGGGTTCTGCAGGAATGAATTTCCTGAATATCGGTAAAAAAAGAGTTTTTGGACCATGTTGCTATTCTTTTGGGCGGCAGGCTTGCCGAGGAAATTGTCTTTGACGATATTTTTATAGGTGCGCGGAATGATTTAGAACGGGCATCGGAGTTGGCACGAAATATGGTGTGTACCTATAGGATGAGTGAAAAGAGGAAAAAGAAGTCTTATCCGGAGAAGAGGTAAAGGTGATTCTCAAAAATGCATAATAAGAATAGAGATGCCAAATAATTATTCGTTTCTGCTTCCCTAAGTAAAAATGCCAAGTTGAAAGGGATCGTGTTTGCTTGAATGGAATGAATATATAAAGATTATCACGGGCATACTGGTTATCGTTAATCCTTTAGGAATTGTCCCGGTATTTCTGAGCTTTACGTCAACTCAATCCATAAGGGAACGTAGCCGCATTGCCTGGATTACGGCTGTATCCACAGGTGCAATACTACTCTTGGCGGCATTGAGCGGCGAGTCAGCCCTCAAATTCTTTGGTATTGGCATTCCAGCCTTCCGTGTAGGCGGTGGGGTACTGATCCTGCTGATGGCGATTGACATGTTTCATGCCCGTCGCAGCGGCAGCAAGCAGACACCTGAAGAGGCCGGGGAGGCTGAAGAGAAAGATACGATAGCGGTTGTCCCCTTGGCTATTCCGTTGCTGGCCGGCCCGGGAGCAATAAGCACTGTAATCCTGTATGCCCATCAATCTTCCGGTTGGCTTTATTTGCTATTCCTTTGTGTAATCATTATATGTGTGGCGATTGTCGTATGGGTCGTTTTGCGTTTAGCCGTCTCTATTGGTACAGTCCTGGGAACTACTGGAATAAATATCGCGAGTCGCCTCATGGGGCTGATTCTTGCTGCAATTGCAATAGAATTTATTACACAGGGAATAAGTGGAATCTTTCCATGCCTGACAACAGCAGGAAGTTAATAGCCCCCACTGGACAACCCTCGTCTATAAGACGAGGGGTTCTATGTCGGGTTGATTAAAATCAACTGTTTTTGTCATGCCGGACTCGATCCGACCTCCAGGGTAGGCATTCCTATCATCCCTATCACTATCACTGTGGTCGGTACACGGGAGATCATGACGCCGGGGAAATACCGTATCAGTTACGACAGGCGGGTGAGAATCTTTATTTCAGATGCCGTGAAGGATAATCTATTGAGCCTTTTGCAAAATCCCGTCTTTGGACGGTAATTAATTATAAAAAAACAGCGCAAAGTGAATCTAAAGAGCACCAGGTTTGGAGATATCATGAAAAAACTTTTTCTACTGAGCCTTTTCTTTGTCTTAGGTTTCGGCTTTTTTTGTGGATGTAAGGTTAAGGAAGAGGCCGGATTACCGCCGATCATCCCCATGAAGGATTTTTTCAGGAACCCAGAGAAAGCAGGGTTTCAATTATCACCTAATGGCCAATACCTTGCCTTTATGGAGCCATGGAAAAACAGAATGAATGTCCATGTCCAAAAGATTGGCGAAAAAAAGGCCATCCGTATTACCAATGCAACAAAAAGGGACATAGCTGGCTACTTTTGGGCGAATAATCATCGCATCGTCTTTGTACAGGATAAGGGCGGCGATGAGAATTTCAGGCTGTATGCCGTGGATATTGATGGCTCCGGTCTGAAGGAATTAACACCCTTCGATCAGGTAAGGGTTCGAATTATAGATGACCTGAAAGATAATGAAAAAGAGATGATCATAGGAATGAATAAGCGTGATAAACGCATCTTCGATGCCTACCGTATTAATATCAACAGCGGTGAGATGAAGATGGTCGCCAAGAATCCGGGTAATATTGATGGTTGGCTTACCGACAATAATGGTGAATTACGTATAGCAACCACCTCAGACGGTGTTAACACCAGTATTCTGTATCGCGATAAGGAAACGGATGATTTTCGAGTTGTCTTCACCACAAATTTTAAAGAGACGCTTGCCCCGCTCTTTTTTAGTTTTGACAACAAATATATTTACGCCTCCTCCAATATCGGGCGCGATAAGCGTGCCATAGTAAAATATGACCCTGATAAAGACAAAGAACTTGAAGTTATTTTTGAACACCCTCAAGTCGATGTTTCCAGTCTCTTGAGATCGAAAAAGCGCAAAGTAATCACGGGCGTGACCTATGTAACGGATAAACGCCACTATCATTTCTTTGATGAAAGACGTAAGCAACTACAGAAGAATCTTGAGCAACGACTTCCCGGATATGAAGTTGTTGTAACGAACATGAGTAAAGATGAAAGCAAGGTCCTTGTGCGCACTTTTAGCGATAAGTCCAGGGGCGCCTATTACTATTATGATAGGAAGAGCGATGACTTTAAAAAATTAGTGGATGTTTCGCCGTGGCTTAATGAAAAATACATGGCGGACATGAAACCAATTAAGTACCAATCCAAAGATGGATTAACCATCCATGGCTATCTAACTCTGCCAAATGGCATTGAGCCTAAGAATTTACCAGTTGTGGTTAATCCCCACGGTGGCCCCTGGGCACGTGACATGTGGGGCTTCAATCCTGAAGTACAATTCTTGGCCAACCGTGGGTACGCTGTTCTGCAAATGAATTTCAGGGGGTCTACCGGATACGGTAAAAAATTCTGGGAAGCAGGCTTTAAAAAATGGGGCAGGGAAATGCAGGACGATATCACCCAGGGAGTCCATTGGTTAATCGACACGGGCATTGCCGACCCCGAACGGATTGGAATTTATGGCGCTTCTTACGGTGGTTACGCCACATTAGCAGGGGTTACCTTTACTCCGAATCTGTATGCCTGTGGTGTTGATTATGTTGGTGTATCCAATATTTTTGTACTCTTAAACACCATTCCGCCCTATTGGGAATTGGGCAGACAGATGCTCTATGAAATGATCGGCGATCCTGAAAAAGATAAAGCGCTTCTGAAAGAAGTCTCTCCTGTATTTCATGTCGATCAGATAAAAGCACCTCTTTTTATTGCCCAGGGAGCGAATGATCCAAGGGTGAAAAAGGCGGAATCCGATCAAGTTGTGGAGGCCCTGAAAAAACGGGATATTGATGTGCCATACATGGTCAAGGATAATGAGGGCCATGGCTTCCATAATGAAGAAAACCGTTTTGATTTTTACCGGGCTATGGAAAAATTCCTGCATAAGTATTTGGGCGGACGGGTTGAGACTGGATAAGCCCTTGAGTTTATCAGACCACAACCGGAGACATCCGAAAAAGATAGGCCTGGCCCTGGGCAGCGGTTCTGCTCGCGGGTGGGCCCATATAGGAGTGATCCAGGCCCTGAGCGAAGCAGGTATTCGCGTGGACTGCGTGGCCGGCACCAGCATCGGCGCCATGGTAGGGGCAGTCTACGCTTCCGGAAAGATCGATGAGCTGGAAAAGATTGTCCTGCAATTCGACTGGAAACATATCCTCCATTTCTTCGATATTGTATTCCCAAAGTCCGGACTTATTGACGGGATGAAAGTTGCTGATTTTATACGAAGTCACGTGGAGGAAAAAAATATCGAAGACCTCCCCGTTCCCTTTCGCGCTGTAGCCACGGACCTGACCACTGGTCATGAAGTAATCATACAAGACGGAGACGTTATTGAAGCCGTAAGAGCCAGCATCTCTGTCCCGGGTATTTTCACACCAGTGAGAAAAAACGGTAAGATTCTGGTCGACGGCGGCATGGTCAATCCCGTTCCTGTAAGTGTAGTGAGGGAAATGGGAGCTGATTTCGTCATAGCTGTTGATCTCAGCCGCGATATCGTGACCAAGAGAGCGACCAGACTTGCACCCATTGCCGGCGCCAGCCCAGTTGTGTCAGGCGATGAAGCCGGACTGAACCCCACAGTAAAAACCAGGATATCGGCTCTTATAAACAAAGAGCTTGGGATGCTTGATATCCCGGCCTTCAAACAGATCAGGCAATGGATGGGCCAGGACCCGTTGCCGAACATTTTTGAAGTATTAATAAACTCTATCTACATTATGGGAAATCGGATTGCTGTTACAGGGCTGCAGGTCTATACTCCGGATCTGCTGATTCGACCAAAGCTTGGACACATTCGATTACTGGAGTTTCATCGGGCCAATGAAGCCATTGCCGAGGGATACAGGGAGGCCAAGGCTCAGCTTTGGCCTTTGACAGGTAAAGGAGGAAGTTTTGATCATCCGTAAAATAGGCTTCTGGCTGCTGATTTCGATCCTGAGGCGGGGGAAGATGTAAAAGGTGGTATCTGTGCCCCATGCCGAATCAGGTGATAGTGTGCTCACTGCACTGCGAAGTTCGCACCACGGACTCAGCCGTCTGGAGGCCGCTACCCGTCTGGAGCAGTACGGCCGCAATGCGTTGCCCCGCGCCAAACCCCTAGGCATTGTCCGTGTTTTCCTGCATCAGTTCATAAGCCCGTTGATCTATGTCCTGGTTGCGGCCGCCCTGTTTTCCCTGGCGATCCAGGAGTGGTCCGACGCCGGCTTTATAGGCGCGGTTCTGCTGGTCAACGCCATCATCGGTACCATCCAGGAGTATTCCGCCCAACGTGCGGCCGGAGCACTGCAACAATTGGTGACCAGTAATAGCCGGGTGCTGCGCGAGGGCGATACATACGAGATCAACGCGGAAGAACTGGTTCCCGGCGATATCGTGCTTGTGGAATCGGGAGAAAGAATTCCCTCTGACTTACGCCTGCTCGACTGTCACGACCTGAAGGTAGACGAGTCCCTGCTCACCGGTGAGTCTGTGGCAGTGATGAAAGATGCGGACAAGATATTGACAGCGGATAATGCATTGGGAGACCGGATCAACATGGCTTTTGCCGGTACCTTGGTAAACCGGGGACGGGGCCTGGGGGTGGTGGTGAGTACGGCTCTGGATACGGAACTCGGACGCATCGCAGAGACCGTGCTGTACAAAAAGGCCGCGAAGGTACCTCTGATGGTCCGGATGGAGAAGTTTACCCAAAGGGTGGCCATTCTGGTCGGTGCGGCGGCTTTACTCATGGCAGGGGTGATGCTGATGCGCGGTATGGCGCTGGGCGAGATCTTTCTGTTCGCAGTTGCCCTTGCCGTGTCGGCCATTCCCGAGGGCCTGCCGGTGGCGCTCACAGTGGCGTTGGCCATTGGCATGCAGCGTATGGCCCGACGCAACGTGATTGTCCGCCGACTGGTAGCCGTGGAGGCACTGGGCTCCTGCACCTTCATCGCCACAGATAAGACCGGCACCCTGACCGTGAATCAGCTAACTGCGCGCCGCATCGCTTTCCCCGGTCGCGAAGTATGGGAGGTGACTGGAGAGAGCGCAGAACCGGAAGGGAGTATCGTCACTCCACGGGGCACGCCTTCACCAGAGGAAGAGACATTATTGCAACCGTTGTGCCGGGCTGCGGTCCTGACCAACGAGGGTTTTCTCGGTCATCGTGACCATAGCTGGGCACACCACGGCGATGCCGTTGACGTGGCTTTGCTGGTGATGGCCCACAAGGCCGGGATTATCAAGGCGGAAGCCGCTAACGCCTTTCCTGAGATAGCCTCCATTCCTTTTGAATCGGAACGTCTGTTCTCCGCCAGCCTGAACGAAGTCAAAGGCGCGCAGTACGCATTTGTCAAAGGCGCGCTGGAACGGCTGTTACCCATGTGCAGCACCATGTCCGCTCCGGGCCGGGCGGTGAAGCTGGATCCGTCGTTGCTGGAAGAGCAGGCAGATAGTATGGCCGGCAAGGGTTACCGGATTATTGCTCTGGCTGTAGGGGAGATCGCATTGGGCCCGCAGGAGGTGTTCTCAGAAAAGCACCTGAAGGAATTGACTCTGATCGGCCTGGTGGGCATGATCGACCCGTTGCGCGCTGAGGCTAAGACCGCCGTGATGGAATGCCGGGAAGCGGGCGTTGAGGTGGCTATGATCACAGGTGATCACCCCGCCACCTCCTTGGCCATCGCAGAGGAATTGGAATTGGCGAATTCCACCGAACAGGTAGTCACCGGTCCGGAACTGAGGCAGGCAGTAGACAACGCCGCCATGGACAGGCTCACCCGCCGGGCCCGGGTTTTTGCCCGGGTGGAGCCTCAGCAAAAACTGGACATTGTACAGTCCCTGCAACGGAACGGACATTTCGTAGCGGTCAGCGGCGACGGCGCCAACGATGCGCCTGCGATGCACGCGGCACAGGTGGGCGTTGCTATGGGAAAAAGCGGGACCGACGTGGCCCGAGAAACGGCCGATCTCATCCTCACCGACGATAACTTCGTTTCCATCGTGGCCGGTATCGAGGAAGGCCGTATAGCCTATGCCAATGTGCGTAAAGTGATTTTTCTTCTTATTTCTACCGGTGCCGCGGAGTTAGTGCTCTTTGCCTTGGCTTTGCTGACCGGGCTGCCACTGCCGCTGCTGGCGGTGCAATTGCTCTGGCTGAACCTGGTGACCAATGGTATCCAGGATGTGGCCCTGGCCTTCGAACCGGCGGAGGGTAACGAATTGCGCCATCCGCCGCGACCGCCGCGGGAACCAATCTTCAATCGGCTGATGGTTGAGCGTGTGGTCCTCTCCGCGCTGGTTATGGGCAGCGTTGCCTTTTTCCTTTTTCAGTGGCTCCTGAACAGCGGTTACACTGTGGATGAGGCGCGTAACGGCACTCTGTTGCTCATGGTGCTGTTTGAGAATGTCCATGTGTTCAACTGCCGGTCCGAGACCCGCTCGGTGTTCCGGCTTAATCCTTTGCGCAATCCGCTGCTCCTGTTCGGTACAGCGGCGGCGCAACTGGTGCATATCGGCGCCATGTATACGCCCTGGATCAGCGACGTCCTGCGCATCCAGCCGGTATCCGGGCAATACTGGCTGGACCTGCTGGGGTTGGCGCTGACTGTATTAGTGGCCATGGAGCTTCACAAGGCTGTCCGCTAATTCTCGGAGGTGAATAATTACCAATCAGGTATTGAACACAGCCAATGAGAAACTGGCAGATATTCCCTCAATTCCAAATCGGTTCCCGGCTCATCCGGATTTACCTGCTTGATATTTTTGACCTTATGGATACGTTTACTTTTTTGCAGCGATAACTCTTGCAGTGTTTTTTTAAAATATTTTTGTGGAGTCGGCTTACAGAAGAAATATGATATGATGAAACGATTACTTGTCTTCCAGCACATGCCTTGGGAAGGGCCGGGGCAACATTTGATCCGTTTAGCTGAAAAACTCAGGGTAGGGCTTGATATCGTAGAGGTCTGGCACCAGCCCATTCCTGATATCAGTTCATATGACGGTTTGATTGTGTTGGGAGGCGGTCCTAATGTGGATCAGGAGGAGGACTATCCCTTTCTAAATGCCGGGGAAGAGGCTATCCGTTAAATATATTCAAAAGGGCCTTTTGTAAAATGGAAGCTGAACGTTCTGCCCTATCAAGAAAAATACGGGAATTGACCGTACTTTACGAGATCAGCCAACTGCTGGTCTCTATTCCTGATCCAAAAGAGGCATTGGGTCCTGTTTTGGACATCCTTCATTCTAAAATGGGTATGAAGAGAGGAACACTAACCCTTTTAGACCCTGATACTCAAGAATTGGGTATAAAAGCAGCTCACGGGCTGACCGACCAGGAAAGGCAAAGAGGCCATTATCAAATAGGTGAAGGGATTACAGGAAAGGTAGTAGAAACCGGAGAGCCTGTCATTATCCCACATATAGGGGAAGAACCTCTGTTTTTAAACCGCACCAAGGCCCGCGGGGATATCCAGAAAAGCAATATATCCTTTATTTGTGTACCCATCAAAATAGGTTCCTTTACTTATGGAACACTCAGTGCGGATCGACTCTTCAGCGAGGAGATTTCTTTTGAGGAAGACCTGAGATTATTGACTATTATTGCTTCCAATGTTGCCCAGGCCATAAAAATTAGCCGTATGATGGAGGAGGAAAAGGATCGCCTATGGCATGAAAATATAACCTTACGGGAGCAGCTCAAAGAACGATATAGCTTTTACAATATTGTGGGCAGAAGCAACAAGATGAGAGAGGTCTTTGAAATGATCGACAAGGTCTCAGCGAGCGATGCTTCAGTGCTCATCAGAGGAGAGAGCGGGACAGGCAAAGAGCTTGTGGCTAATGCCATCCATTACAACAGTTTGAGGACAGAAGGACCGTTTATCAAGGTAAACTGTGCTGCCCTTCCGGAAACACTGATAGAAAGCGAGCTGTTCGGACATGAAAAGGGGGCTTTTACCGGGGCAACACAAAGGAGGATAGGCAAATTTGAGCGTGCCCATGGAGGCACTCTGTTTCTGGACGAGATCGGGACCCTTAATCTTGCTGCCCAGGCCAAGATTCTGAGAGCGCTTCAGGAAAAAGAACTGGAACGGGTTGGAGGGGATGATACCATAAAAGTTGATGTACGAATTGTCACCGCGACCAACAAGCCCCTGGAAAAGGCCCTTGATAAAGGAAGCTTCAGGGAAGATCTTTATTATCGCCTAAACATATTTCCAATCTACCTGCCGCCTTTACGGGAGAGAAAAACGGATATCCTCCTGTTGGCGGATTATTTTCTTGAGAAGTACAGGAAAAAATACAAAAAAGACGTGAAAAGGATCACCACTCCTGCCATTGATATGCTCATGCGCTATCACTGGCCTGGAAATGTGCGGGAACTGGAAAATTGCATAGAGCGGGCCATGCTTCTCTGTAATAATCATGCTGTCCACAGCTACAACTTGCCTCCGAGCCTTCAGACAGTCGAGTCATCAGAGACAGTTCCTTCCGGCTCGTTATCATCTGCCATGGCCGTTTTCGAAAAGGAATATATTGCTGATGCATTAAAAAATGCGTGCGGCAATATAGCCAAAGCAGCAAGGCTTCTTGACACATCCGAAAGGATTCTGGGCCTCAGGGTAAAGAAATACGGTATTCAGTCTAAACAATTCCGTTAAGCTCAAAAAAGGATCAGCATGGCCAATGGCAAACAGAACGTTGTTGTCCTTGGGGCAAGCCCGAAGGCGAATCGGTACTCCAACCAAGCCGTACGACTCCTAGTCGAACACGGACATCACGTTATTCCTGTCCACCCCGCGGTTGAAACCATTGAAGGCTTGGCGGTTACCCACAAGTTGACTGACATCACGGACAACATTGATACGCTCACCGTGTACGTTTCAGAAACCGTGTCGTCTTCACTTCAGAACGACATTCTCCAGCTTAATCCCGACAGAGTCATGTTCAATCCGGGCGCGGAGAACACGTCCCTGCGGATAACATTAGAACAGCATGGAATTCGCACGGAGGAGGCATGCACACTCGTATTGCTCAAAACGGGGCAATTCTAAAAAGCCCAACAAATTGATCCAGAATATTTTATGGCGGCGCTGCCAACTGACCCCTGGCCTTGAGTTTTGGGCTTTCAGCACTGCCATAGTTTTTTGGATTGATGATTGTTGATTGTTGATTGCTCTACAGTCACGAATCATTTTTCTCTTCAAGACGACTGATATAGATATACACAATCCTGCCTCATTCCTATTCTTGCCTATTCCTACATTCCGGTAGAAAGAGGTCTTTATTTTTTACCTTCCTGTAAGATGCGATCCCGCATTATCTTCACAGGAACAAACACATTAGCTATCAATTCTATCAATATTATCCAATAGTTAGTACCTCTCATCGGCACACTCCAATCCTGTGGCACGAGTCTTGAGTAATGCATGTCGTAAGAAATGAGAATTCGAACAAACCTTGTTTGTATAGGAGACATGAAATGAGAAAAATCGATATCTATGGAAAAGGCGGTATCGGCAAGTCAACCACGACCTGGAGGGTGCCAAAATCTTACTGGAACATCAGATGGAAGGGATTTATCAGGCCGGTCGTGCGGGATTTTTTGTAAAGATAAATACCGTATTTATTCCAGGGATCAATTCTGACCATGTTTTAGAGATAGCCCAAGAGATAGAGGGCGCAGGGGCACATATTATGAATATCATGCCTTTGATTCCACTGGGTATCTTTTCCCAGTTGCCTTCGCCCACGCCAGCAGAACTGAGCAGGGCCCGGGCAGAATGTCTCCCTGTAATCAAGCAATGGTATCTATGCAAGCAGTGCAGGGCCGATGCGGTAGGAGTACCTGGAGAGGAACCTGGAAGAGATGTGCAGCAGGAGGCATGCCCTTACACCTATTCCGTTCATACCGACCCCTGTACTATGTGCAATAATTAATTATTCCATATCATAATGGAGAGAAGAAATGGCTATTCCGGAAAAATATAAATTAAAATGCGATTTTACTATACCTGAAAGGTATAAGCATCATGTGCTTACCAATAGAAAAGAGCCCAACATCCCTGCTTGCAATGTCAAAACCATCCCTGGGGATATGACTGAACGTGGTTGCGCATTTGCCGGGGCCCGCGGGGTCGTGGGTGGACCGATCGGTGACTGTCTTCAGATCATCCATTCACCGTCCGGGTGTGCCTGGTATCAGTGGGGGACCCGGCGTAATCTTTCGAACATTTATGCCTGGGCAGGTCCGAATACACTCTGTAATGATTCTCATAACCGCAGACGGGCTATTACCTCTGACCTCCTGGAAAAGGACGTGGTCTTTGGCGGTATGGAGAAGCTGGAAAAGACATGCCTTGAGGCCTGGCGTCTCGTACCGGGTGCAGCAGGTATCCTGATCTATACCACGTGTACGAGCGGTCTTATCGGAGATGACTGTCCTTCTGTGGCCCGAAGGGTTGAAAGAGAGATAGGCAAGCCTGTATTTGTCATCGATTCACCAGGCTTTTGTGGTGTCAGCCAGTCTACTGGTCATCACCATTTCAATGTCCAGTTCTATGACCAGGTAGTGGAGTACAGAGAGAAACACCCAGAGGTCTGCATGAAAGAGGAAGAAAAAGGGCCTTATGACATTAACATTATCGGCGAATTTAATATGGACTGGGACCTGGCTTACATCAAGCCCCTCTTTGAAAAGCTAGGGTGCCGTATCGTGGCGGTTTTTACCGGCGGCGAGCGCCTTGAGAATCTGCTCCAGATACCCGATGCCAAGTTGAATGTCCTCCATTGCCAACGGTCCTGCACCTATATCTCTGACCTGATCAAGGAAGGTTTTGATGTCCCCTATGTGGATGCGAGCTTCTTTGGCATTGAGCAGACGGCCAAGGCCCTGAGGGAAGTGGCGGAATTCTTCGGTTCCAAAGAAATGAAGGATAAGGCAGAGCAGATCATTGAGCACGAGTTGGAGGTCATTTCCCCTGCCATAGACTTCTACAGGGAGAGACTTACAGGCAAAAAGGTGGGCATGTATGTGGGAGGGCCGAGGGTATGGCACTGGCAGAAGGTCATGAAGGAACTGGGACGGACTGCGCAATCTTATTATCCGTTATCACCCTGAGGTAATTGCCATTATTACAGTCTGCTCGAGTGAGATCATCGGAGACGACATAGAGGGCTTTCTGGAAGAGGCCCAGGATGAGCTGGAAGAGGAATTCGGCCCCGAGGTCCTTGATGAGGTCAAGTTTGTCATTACTCATACCCCCAGTTTTGCAGGTTCTCACGTAGAAGGATATAACCGTGCGGCTGCGGCATTTTTAAAGACTTTGGCCAAACGGACTACCCCGAACAATAAGGTAAATATCATCCCGGGCATGATTACGCCCGGAGATATCAGGGAGATAGCCAGGCAAGCGGCCACAGGATCGCTTATGAATGCCTTTTAAATCGTCTAATCGGCCAGGGTAAACGGACAGAGGTGGGGGACTATGATGTAAACATCATCGGCGACTACAACATCAATGGTGAGAGTAGGGTCTTAAAATCCTTTTTAGAAAAGATGGGCATAAGGGTTCGCTGCATCTTTACAGGTCATGCGGATTATGAAGGGATTGTTGCTGCCCACAAGGTAAGGCTCAATCTGCTGATCTGCCAGAGTTCAGGGCGTTTCCTGGCAGAGGCGCTTCAGAAAAGATATGGGATACCCTATTTGAAGGTCACTTTCCTCGGACCTTCCCAGACCATGGCCAGCCTGCGCAAGATCGGACAATATTTTGGCCTGGAAAGAGAGGCTGAAAAGGCCATTGCCACGGGATATAAGGCCATAAAACCTGGGCTTGATCGTTTTTTACCCAGGCTCAAAGGCAAGAGGGCGGCTCTTTTTTTCGGCGCTGCACGTATGGCCTCTCTCATCAAGGCCTTGGATGATATGGGGACGGAGGTGGTCTTTACAGGCTCTCAATTTGGCGATCTGACTACTTATAAGGAGGCCTGCCAGACCGTTAACCCCGGCACCTATATTATAGACGATGCATCTGAACACGATCTGGAGCACCTGCTTGATGAATTGAGGCCCGATGTCTTTATGGGCGGGATAAAAGAGCAATATCTCTCACACAAATTAGGCATTGGTTTTTGTCCCTTTCCACAGCTCAAACGTGCCGGCCCTTATGTGGGTTTCCAGGGCTTTTTGAATTTCGCCGCTAGTGTTCATAATGCCGTTTATGCCCCGGTATGGAAGCTCGCAGCCCAAAATCTGTAGCTTACAGAAGATGACCGGGATGAAAAGATTGACGGTAATATGTCTGGTATCAATGGGTTGCCTCATCTGTTCTACTGCCTTTGCACAAGGAGGTCCTAAGGAAATCCTTGTATTTGCCGGGGTTGGGATGCGGTTGCCTTTAGATGAGATAGGTCAGAGATTCGGGAAAAGATATGGCGTAAGGGTAATCTACGATTATGAAGGAGGCGGAAGGCTGGGTAACAAGATATTGGTGGGGCAAACCCCTGATGTCTTTATCCCTGGAAGTGAGAAGTGGGCAAAGATCCTGAAAGAAAAAAGATACATAAAGGATTATACACCGCTCGCCTATCACACCCCGGTTATCATTACTACTGAACGAAACAATAAGGTAAAGTCTCTTGGCGACTTTGTTGATAATAACAACCGAATCGTATTGGGGAATGTCAAGGCAACAGCAATAGGTGAGGCAAGTGCTGTAATATTAAAAAAAGCAGGCCTCAATGAGTCAAATATAAATATAAGGGCCAGAGGCATATCAGTAAAGCAACTGGTAATGTGGATTGAAAAAAATAATGCTGATGCCTCTATTGTATGGAAGGCAGACGCAATTCAGTCCGGAAAGGTAAAGCCTATTGACATACCGGAACAATATATCTCCACATATATTATTCCAGTTTGTCAAATGATAAGGCATAAAAAAGAGGCATCTAAATATATCAGTTATCTTTTAAGCGCTGAAGCTAAAGGGATCTTCATGGATTATGGTTTCGATGCGGTAAAATAGACTTTTTGCAGAGTAATCATGAAAGGCATCTCATTTGACATAGTTGTTTCATTGATGACAGGGATTTTTGTATGCCTGATTGTGTTGCCTATGTTCGCTTTGTTTACATCAATTTCGCTTGGAGAACTTGCGAACCAGTTTAAATCCCCTTACGTATTATCATCCTTTCTTATAAGCATCGAGACATCGCTGGCAGTTGTCTTTCTGGCATTGTGCCTGGGAGTTCCTACGGCCTATCTGCTGGGAATGAAGAAATTCAGGGGCAAGGAGATAATTGATACGTTAATAGACCTTCCTATCTGCATGCCTCCTCTTGTCGCAGGGTTGGCACTCTTGATCCTTTTGGGTGGGGACAGTGGCCTTGGTAATTTCTTAAGCAATCAGGGAATTGATCTGATATTTTCTAAAAAAGGAATCATAATTGCTCATCTTTTTGTTTCAACGCCATTTTTGATAAAATCAGCAAGAGAGGCGTTTGAATCAATAAACCAAAATTTAATCAATGCCTCATTAACCCTGGGGGCATCGAAATTCTATACTTTTAAAAAAGTACTTCTCCCGTTGGCCAGGAACGGCATCCATGTGGATGGTTTGCTGAAAAATCCTTTGAACTACGAACCATATGAACCCTCTGAGGTATGTCTTGAGAGAAAATTGCTTGTCGGCAAAAAGACAGGAACAAATGCACTCCGTCATAAGCTCAATAGTCTGGGCGTAGATGCAGAAGATCATCTTCTGAAAGAACTGTTAAAAATAGTCAAAAAAGAATCCTCACGACTCAAAACTAGCCTCACGGATGAAGAGCTTTTGCATCTCTATTCCATCCAGCGTGAGGCCCTTTCCTCACAGGACTGATATCCACGAATTGCGGGACAGCGGAGGTAATGATGTCTCGAAAAACAAGGTGTGCAAATTTGTCATTAACAACCGAATAGCTCGGCAAGCTTGAACGATTGAGCAGGTCTCGCACAGCTGTTAGAATGTTACGATTTTATCGCTGTCAACAACCCACTCTGCTAATTCTGGCATTGTAGCTTTCTGAGCACCTTCAAAATAAGGCTGATTTTTGTAAATTCCACAACGAACCATACAAGTTCCACATACCTTTACAGAAACCCCTTTTGCAATAAGCTCTTTGAGCATTTGTGATAGATCCTGATCATATCCTTCAGGTGGTTTGCAAACATCACGTGCTATATCAACAGAATCATTCATCAAAAATATTCTTATCTTTTGTCCTGTCTCCAGTAACTTCCCCGCAAGACGCAATCCATTCCATGTAACATCCGTATTATCATAAGCTTGACGATTGAAAATAATTAGTATTTTCATTATTTCTCCTTTTATTTCTTTCTTTGTTTGTTCTCTCTGGTTTTATAGTTTCAGTACTAACTTCACGCCCTCATCAACTTGTTCCATGATTTTATTGGATAGGGTGTGAGCCTTATCTGTTAAAAATGATTTGTCGATGGTAATTATTTGAGAAACGTTAACAACATTTTCTTTGGGTAATTTTGATTTTTTAACGGAGAGCAAAACGTTACCAGATGCAGCCGCTAAGCGTATATTTGATGTTATAACAGCCGCAATGATTGTGTTGATTTTGCTTTTGTTGAATTCGTTTGATTGGATTATAACTACCGGTCTTCTGTAACCGAGCCCAGAACCAACAGATTCAGGCAATTCGGCCCACCAAATTTCCCCGCGTTTTATTACCATTTTTCTTTTTCTATTGAGGCAAACTGCATGGTCGAAAGAGTTTCATTCAATTTAGCAGGTTCTGATGAGTAAACTTCATTAAGTTGTTTGGTGATGTGATCCAATGGCTGTTGTTCAAGAAATTGCGCAACTGCTTTTGCATACAGATGGCTCCGCGAAATTCCATAGCTTTTAGCATACTGATCAGCAGCGAGAAATAATTTATCTGGGATAGAGATTGCTGTTTTCATAATACAAAAGTATAACCAAGGTAATACTTGGTGTCAATTTGTTTTTTTTGGGACAACCTCTGAACTCACTGGTTTTTACGTAGCGGAGCGGAGTAAAAATCCAGTGCAGCGATTTGTTGTGTGCCGGGCAAGGCCCGGCTGCTAATTGGTGATGCATGGGATTGTGACACAAGTCCCGAGCAAAGTCCATACCCAGCCTGACGGAGGCGAA
>CAZYEJ010000021.1:0-32261 GCA_964646435.1 uncultured Thermodesulfobacteriaceae bacterium | reverse complement strand
GGCCGTTCAGACACAATTTTGAATTCTTAATTTTGAATTTTGAATTAAAAAAGGATATAATCTTAATATGTTAATGGTCCCCGACCTAACTTGAGAAAACAAAATTTGGGGTTTTCGTTCAGGCACTAAGGAACGGGAGATAAATAAGTTGAACAAAAATTAATAGGATTTTTTGTTGTATTCAAGGCGCGATGAGCGAGCATAACGGGTTATGTGATCGACGAGCAACGAAGAAGACGACAAAAAAGACATTAATTTGTTCAAGTTATTTATTGTACGTTCCTAAGTAGATTTAAGATACGGAGAGGTACCGAAGTGGTCATAACGGGGGCGACTCGAAATCGTCTGTACGCCCAAAAGGTGTACCGTGGGTTCGAATCCCACCCTCTCCGCCAAGGAATTTAGTGATTTAGTGATTTAAATAAGATGACTTCGCAAAAAGTCAAAAAGTTCTCTTTCCCGTCATTCCGGCGAAAGCCGGAATCCAGTAAATTCAAGTAGTTCTGGATGCCGGATCAAGTCCGGCATGAAAATTTTGGGACTTTTTACGAATTCGCCAAATAAGGATAATTCAAATATTGATTGCACGGCAGAAAGCCTTCAGAGGTTAAAGCTCAAGGCCTGAAGCTCAAAGCTCAGAACTTAAAGATCTATCGTAATTAATGCCTTTCAGCTTTCAGCTTCAGGCTTTTAGTTCTTATGCAACGCCGCAGATGAAGTATTTTCAGCGGAATCAATATTGACTTGCCAAGGCTCATAATAGTATAGGTATATCGGTTCAGCTATGAGGAACCATGGTCGGGAGTTGATGTGGAGAGGTGCCCGAGAGGCTGAAGGGGCCCGACTGGAAATCGTGTGTACGCCCAAAAGGTGTACCGTGGGTTCGAATCCCACCCTCTCCGCCAGATATTTGTTAAGAATACAACAGCTTGATAGCCAGGTCCTGCGCAACGAAACCCTGCGAACCCCGCCAGGTCCGGAAGGAAGCAACGGCAGTAGGGCACTTCGTGTGTCGCAGGGGTGCCTGGCTATCATTTTTTTCCAGAGAGCAACTTACCTTAATTCATGTCCTATTTAGTTCTTGCCAGAAAATGGCGCCCTCAGACATTTGGAGATGTAATTGGTCAGGCACATGTGACCAGGACCCTTCAAAATGCATTAAGAAACGACTGTCTTGCCCATGCTCTGCTCTTCAGCGGGCCAAGAGGAGTCGGCAAGACTTCTGTGGCCAGGATACTGGCAAAAGCCGTGAATTGTGAGTCAGGTCCGGCCCCTGATCCATGTAATAAGTGTGGAGTGTGCAGGGAAATAACTGCCGGATCTTCTATTGACGTACAGGAGATAGACGGGGCTTCTAACCGTGGTATTGATGAGATCCGTCAACTGAGGGAAAATATACAGTTTCTCCCAACTCGTTGCAGGCACAGGATCTATATCATCGACGAAGTACACATGCTGACCAAGGAAGCCTTTAATGCCCTTTTAAAGACTCTGGAGGAACCCCCCTCCCATGTGTACTTCATATTTGCAACCACTGAACCAGAGAAAATTCCCGCTACCATACATTCGAGATGTCAGCATTATGAATTCCGCAGGCTGGGTACTGCGGAGTTGGCGGATCACCTGGGCAAGATAGTCCAGGCAGAGGGCATGGGCCTTCAACAGGATGCGATGCTCTTGTTGGCAAGAGAGGCCGAGGGCAGTGTAAGGGACAGCCTGAGCCTTCTCGACCAGGTGGCTGCTTATGGTGCGACTTCATTGAAAGAGGTTTGTGAGGTTCTGGGTATTGTGGGGACCCAGGTGCTCAAGGAGCTTGCCGTTGCTATCCTTGAAAATGATGTGGCCAAGGCACTCAGGCTTATTGACGATGTCTACAGCTTCGGGGGAAACATCCAGAAATTCACTGCAGACTTGGTGTTTTTTTTCAGGAATTTTGTGGTGCTGAAAAATCTTGGTCCGGAGAAGGCAGTGACTTTGATGGATTTGAGCAGGGAAGATGTGGATGAGTTTTCTCCCGTCATTTCAAAGTATACTGCCCATAGCCTTTTCCAGGTACTGGACGCGTTAATGAAGGGACAGGAGGCAATATACAGGAGCACTACTCCCAAACTTTCTCTTGAAATGCTGGTGATCCGGCTGTGTAGTATGAAAGAGGTTTTAGGGATAGATGACCTCCTGAGAAAAGTAGATAAGCTTCTATCCTCAGGACGAATAGAGAAGGAAAATTTTTCTGAAAGACCTCAAAAAGAGATAAGCGCAGCCCATGAAACCGATTCTGTTACCCAAACGCCCAAAGAATGCAGCCCGGAGACATGGACTGATTTTGTAGATTTTGTTAAAGAACATCACCCTGTTCTTGGATCGTTACTGGCCTGTTGCGAGAGGATTGAGACAGAGAGCAACGGGGATCGGGTCCAACTCAAGTGCCAGCCAGGTATGCAGTATGATATGCTCTGCGAAGTGGACCATCAGCAACGGCTGAGAGAGCTAACGAAAAAGTTTTTCAGCCGCGCAATCGATGTCGTAATAAAAGGGACCTGTGTTGCAAACACAGGTGACGCCGGAGGGGATGGGAAAACTTATAATGTGCGGGATGAACTTATTCAGTCATCCCTGGTCCAGGAGGCGGTTAAGGTCTTTCACGCACAGATTTCCGACGTAAAAGTTTTTTCTAATAGAGGACAGAAGTAATCTGAAAGGAGTTATATAATGCAGCCAAACATGAAGGAAATGATGAGGCAGGCTCAACGCCTCCAGGCCAAGATGGGACAACTCCAGAGTGAGCTGGCCACAAAGGAGATAGAGGCCTCTGTAGGAGGCGGGATGGTTAAGGCCGTTGCTAACGGAAAGCCGGAAATAGTATCAATAACCATTGAAAAAGAAGTTGTGGACCCTGAAGATGTGGAAATGTTGCAGGATCTGGTAGTGGCAGCGGTTAATGAGGCATTGGTCCAATCTAAAAAAATGGTAGAAGGAGAAATGTCAAAGCTGACAGGCGGCCTCAAGTTGCCGGGGATGTTCTGATATTAGAGATGTCCTCTGCTTTTCCACCTGCCCTTAGCAGACTTATTAAGAACCTGGAAAGACTTCCCGGAGTCGGTGAAAAGACTGCCACACGCTTTGCCCTTCAGATATTGAGGTGGCCAAAGGCCCAAGCCCAGGAACTGGTGAGGTCCATCGCAGAGCTTCACGACAAGATAGGATTATGCTCTGTTTGTTTTACTTTTTCCGAGCAGGACCCATGTCCTGTTTGTGCCGATCCCAAAAGGGATGCCTCTGTGGTCTGTGTAGTAGAAGATCCCGGAGACTTGCTGGCCCTGGAAAAGGCAGGGGCCTTCAGGGGACGCTACCATGTGCTACACGGGGTCCTTGCACCAATGGAAGGGATCGGACCGGATCAACTTAAAATTGGGCAACTTCTCGAACGTATACAAAAAGAAGGTATAAAAGAGGTAATACTTGCAACGAGCAGCACTGTTGCCGGAGAGGCTACGTCAGCATTTTTGGCTGAAAGCCTGAAAAAGTGCGGCGTACAGGTTACGCGGATTGCCTGCGGCATACCTATGGGCATGGATCTAAAATACGCAGATCAAATGACATTGCAAAAAGCCCTGGAAGCCCGAACCAGCTTTTGAGTCATATACTGCCATGCCCACTCTTTTGAAGCATTTGGAATTTTATTTTCTCTTCGCTTTGGTTTAAGAGGTTAAACTCCCCATTCTCCAGCTCTTCGTCACGAAAAATGCGACTACGTTGGACAAGAAAATTACGATTCTGGGCACGAGTCACTCTGTAAGAATAAGTAGACAATGTGGTAGCCTTGGGGAACACATTTTGCGGTATGCTGAACGGAACAGGATGCATGGTTCTCTATATCCCGATCCTCATTGACGAAAGGCAACGGGGAAGAATAATTGACGTTGGTCACCCCCATCAAGGAAGCAATGACAGCCAGTAATCCGCGCTGGTTATCATTATTTTCAAATTACCGTTTGAAACCAGTTTGCAGGTATCACCTTCATTAACAAGCTGAACAGCCGGGATTTTGAGCATGTTTTGGAATTTTATAAGGCTTTTTGTTGCATGATCATCGGATAGCTTGGTTTCAATGAGAAGGAATGGTTTTTGATTGTTAGAAAGGAGAAAATCAACCTCCTGCTTATCCCTGTTTCTGAGGTAATGCAAAGAGAAATTCCCAAGCCCGAGATCATTCCAGTTGGATACGGCCCGAAAAAGCTCAAGCGCAACCATGTTTTCAAATTTTGCTGCGGGCGATTCAATCCCGGCATAATCGAAAAGATACAGCTTTTTCTCTTTAGTTATGGCCCTGGATATCTTCCGGCTCCATGGAGGTATTCTGAAAACCATAAAAAAGTTCTCAAAAACCTCGATCCAGCTCCTGACGCTGTCAAATGAAACATGCATATCTCTTGAAAGACTTGCCATGGATAACGGGCTGCCGATTTTAGAAGGCAATAGGGAAAAAAGAACTTCCACATCTTCAAGCTTTTTGAGCAATGCAAGATCACGGATATCTTCGCGTAAGAGTTGTTTTTTGTAGGTGTTTGACCAAATATGGTAATAATGGCCGTTCTCGTTAAGAAATGGATCTGGAAACCCGCTGAATTGACTCAAATTATTCCAGATGGTTAGTGTTTCATTTGGACAGGTGCGAACCTCAATGGGATTGGACAGGAATTGTTCAAGCGACAGGTTATTGCCTGCAAGCTCGGCAAGGGTAAACGGCCACAGATAGAAAATAAAATATCTTCCGACTAATGAATCTCCTCCCTTTTGATACATATCGAGCCGACCGCTGCCGGATACAACAAATTTATAATTTGCGCTATCCCGGTCGTATACGCTCTTGAGGTAATTTTTCCAGTTTGAATATTTGTGCAGTTCATCAAATATTATGAGTGGGATGGAATTGTCTTTCCTTTGAACTCCTTCATAAAAGGAAGGGTTTTCAACCAGTTTTCTCTTTTCGTCAATAATGTCCCAGTTAAAATATAGTGAATTATTGAAGTCTTCGGCCAGAATTTGTGTAAATGTGGTTTTACCAGCCTGCCTTGGCCCAGCAATAAAAACCATCTGTTTATACGAGGAAAGTCTTTTCCAGATATCTTCGTATAATCTCCTTTTCATGGCTGACAATATAAGGCTATAACCCAATATTGTCAAGACAATATTGGGTTATAGTTGAATATTGTCTATACGGCCTCTGGCAGGACTACGATGATGTGAAAAGTGTGTAGTACATCTGCACCAGTACGCCTCGCATCTGCAGCACCCTGTAAACGCTCACAGTTCGGTGGGTTGCGGTAAAACAGGCGTTGTAATCCTGTGAACGGTTACAAGCCTGACAGGAACAACATTTTCAAGAGGACATTTGAGTGGTGATTCGTCAATGACTATCCTGAGAGATTTTTTCCGATTGGCAAGTGGGTTCGGGGGAGTTAATTTGCGCAATAGAAATATTTTTGCCGTAACCTGCTTCCACGTATTTTATGAACTAAAAGGGGCAGTTTGCACTTTTTTTGAAAAAGCGTGTATTGTCAAATTGAATGCCGATGCTGAAACTGGAAATTCGAAATTTAGGTAACGTATCTAGTGTCTGAACGAAAAGGCCGTTCAGACACAATTTTGAGTTCTAAGTTTTGAGTTTTGAATTTAAAAAAGGCAGTAACCTTAATATGTTAATGGTCTCCGACCTAAACTGAAAAAACAAAATTTGGGGTTTCCGTTCAGGCACTATCTACATGTTTGTGTTTTTCCCAATTTCAAGTTTCACTGCCAAAATTAACAAAGTGTAAACTATTTTTAACCTGTCGTGAAGGATGTCAATGTCTAAAGACTTTTTTTTCTATCTAATATTTTGTGATTACACAATACGGAAATGACAACTACAGAGGCTATATTTCTTGGGATCCTTCAGGGCATTACTGAGTTTTTGCCCGTGTCCAGCTCCGGCCATCTTGTTTTGGCAGAGTATTTTCTAGGTCTCAAGGATACCCCCATTGCATTTGATGTTACTCTTCATCTGGGCACCTTGATCTCCGTCTTCCTATATTTTTGGCAAGACTGGTTAGGCATGGCAAAATCTCTGGTCCCGGGAAAGACATCAAGAAAAGGAGACAGACGGCTTCTTTTTCTCGTCCTGATAGGCACTGTGCCGGGGGCCTTTCTGGGTTACTTCCTGGAGGGGGCTGCTTCCACTGTATTTCGTTCCCCGTGGGTAGTAGTGGCGACCCTTTCCGGGGTTGCCTTGCTCCTGTGGTTAGCAGAACGCCTGGCATCTCATAAGCGCGGCTTTAAAAATTTCGTATGGATAGATGCCATTTGCGTCGGAACAGCACAGGCCCTTGCTATTGTACCCGGTGTTTCAAGGAGTGGGATAACCATGACAATGGCCCTTTTCTTGGGTTTTGAAAGGAGGGCCGCTGCCCGCTTCTCGTTCCTGCTTTCCGCCCCCATAATTGCAGGAGCAGGATTATACGAGGGCCTTAAGCTTTGGCAGGATGGTTTTGGGACCCTGGGCATGGACTTTCTCTGGGGCTTTATTGCTGCAGGCATTTCCGGATACTTAGTCATAGCCTTTTTGATGCACTATTTAGCCAGACATACATTTTATCCCTTTGTATATTACCGTTTGATATTGGCTCTTATAGTGGCTGTGGCCCTTAAAATGGGAGGATTATAGACCCATGATCAGATTTATTTCAATATGTATCCTATTCTATGTTTTTTTTACCGTTTTTCTAAATCCTTTGCCTTGCATGGGACTTACGGCAGATGAAAAGCATACCGTCAAGCTCTGCAAAAAGCTCTCAAGGGGAATCGTAAACGTAACCAGCACAGCAATTGCGCTGGACTCTTATCTGGCTCCGGTGCCTCACAAAGGCTCAGGCTCCGGGTTTATCCTGGATCACCTCGGACATATCTTGACAAATCATCACGTTATCAGTGATACGCATTCCATTGAGGTTATCTTATCCGATGGCTGTAAGTGGCCTGCCAGGTTAGTGGGAACCGATAGCGAAACCGATCTTGCAATACTTGAGTTGCGAGCACCTCAAAAGGAACTTGAATCCCTTGCCCCAATGCAACTTGCAGCCACAAAACCCGGCATAGGCCAGATGGTCTTTGCGCTGGGCAATCCTTTTGGAACAGGGTACACAGTGTCACAAGGCGTGATCAGTTCCATCGGACGCAGCATTTCCAGACCTGGCGGACGTGTAGTCCACAACGTAATCCAGACTGACATATCCGTAAATTCAGGCACTTCCGGTGGCCCACTCGTTGACTCATCCGGTAGGGTAATCGGGATAAATACTTTGATATTCAGTTCCTCAAAACATATACCTGGAGTGGGTTTTGCTATTTCCTTTGAGACCATTGAATGGGTGGCCTCACAGCTCATTTCCAAGGGCTGCGTGGCACGTGCCTGGCTGGGGGCGAATCTTCAGAATGTCACCCCGGCCCTGGCCAGGCTTCTTGATCTCCCGGTTGAAAAAGGGGCTATTGTAATAAATGTAACCCATGGGGGTCCGGCTGCCGAGGCAGGGATAAAAGGGAGTGAGAAGGACCTCCGTCTTGGGAATCGTCTCTACCCTGTAGGAGGAGACATTGTTGTTGCAATTGATGGCGAAGAGGTAAAATCAGACACCGAGGCAATTCAGATACTGCTGACCAAAGAGCCTGAAGAGGAAGTTCTGGTCTCGATTTACCGTGGAGATCGTTTAAGACGTCTCAAGGTCCATTTAGGGAAGAAGCCATCAGGACCACAGCGTTAGATGTAAATAAGGGCCCCCATTTTTGTTGTATCTGACCAGAACATGGCATCATATAACAAAAAAGCACTCACAACGAAAAACCATAAGTGCCTGATTTTACTGGTACGCCAGGAGGGATTCGAACCCCCGACCTACGGATTCGTAGTCCGGCACTCTATCCAACTGAGCTACTGGCGCATGTGTAGGCTCTTTATAATGGATCAGGTGTACTGTTGCAAGTCTATGAATTGCTTGACCGACGGACAGACATTCCGAACAGGACACTCAGGACAATTTGGTTTTCTTGCCTTACATATCTGTCTCCCGTGGTTGATCAGGACATAAGTTATTTCACCCCAGTCTTTCTTTGGGACTATTGCCATGAGATCACGTTCTATCTTAATGGGATTGTCTTCCGAGGTCATGCCCAGGCGTTTGGCAAGGCGCTTTACATGGGTATCCACTGCTATACCGGCAATCACTCCATAGGCATTGTATAGTACAATATTTGCCGTTTTTCTCCCAACACCGGGGATAGTAACCATTTCTTCCATGGTCCTTGGAAGCTCACCTTCAAAACGTTCCACAATAATCCTTGAAGCTGCTTTTATGTTCTTGGCCTTATTCCGGAAAAAACCTGTAGTTCTGATAAGTTTCTCCAGTTCTTCTATAGGGGCTTCAGACATGCTCATGACATCTGGAAACCGCTCGAATAAAACAGGAGTTACCTGATTCACTCTAACATCAGTGCACTGGGCTGAAAGGATGACTGATACAAGTAACTGAAAAGGGTTCGCGGACTTCAGAGCTATATGAGCATCCCCATATGTGGCCTCAAGTATTTCTATTACATTCAGTATCCTGGCTCTCTCATTCATGATTATACCGAAATACCCCATCTGCTGTTTGTTTCAGAACTTAAAACCTCAATCGCCTCATCAAAACAAGACCCATTGTGATAAGCACAAGGTGCACCATCCAAGGCGCAAAAAATGCCGGAATCATGCCGATTTTACCCAAGGAAAGAGCAAAACTCCAGGTTATCCATGCGATAAAACCAATAGCCACTCCTAACCCCAGACCAATTGAAAGACCTCCACGCTCCATAAACAGTGTAATGGTTAATCCGACCAAAAGCAGACTGCATCCTAGAAACGGATATAGGATCTGTCCCCACAATACAGTCTCTTGCTCTTTTGCAGAATATCCGGACTGTTTCAGCCTATGGACACTCCGCCAGAGAGAAACCATATCCATCTGTGCCGGAGGTGTCTCAACAGCAATAAAATCCTCGGGTGTCTCTGCAAGATCGAGATTCAAGGTCTCAAAGGTGTCAACAGAATACATGAATTCTTTCCCCTTTCTCAATTTGCGTAGTCCATGCTTAAAAATCCACTTATTACCTGAGTATGTGGCTTCAGATGCTGCCACGAGCTGTGTAATTACATAATTGCTGTCAAATGAAAACCATTGAACGTTTTTAAGCTTTTTGGCGTCCGGACTCCCCAGTTCTGTGGCCCATATGCTGTTGTCACCTGAGAAAAAAAGCCTGTTTCCCTTCAGCATCCCTCTGGGTGGTCTTTTTTTGACCTCCACCTGAAATATTGCATGGGCCTTTTCTGTTGCTTTAGGGATGCATAATGCCTTTAAGCTGACCAGGATCACTGACAGAAAAAATGCCGCAAGCAATAAAGGCAATATTACTTTCCAGGGCTTAACTCCAAGGGAGCGCATAGCAAGTAGCTCCAAATGTCTTGAAAGAAGCATGATACTTAGAAGCCCTGCGAGTAAAACAGCCAAGGGTGTCAGCTCATAGAGTATTTTGGGTATTGATAGAAAAAAGTAGGCCAGAGCTGAAGACATGGGCGCATTTGCCTCGATGAAATCATCCAGCCTCTCAAACACCTCAATCAGGAGATATATTCCGATCAGTCCCGGGAGGACCAGTGCGAACATTAAAAAAAAGTTGCGAAGCAAATACCGGCTAATCACACTCATGCTAGCGGCCCCCGTCTGTACAGTAGAATTATCAATCCAACGGTTATGCCGGTAAAGATGAAATTGGGTGCCCACAGGGCAATAACAGGTGAAATGTTGCCCGTATCGGCCAAGCTGGCTGCAAAGGCCACTGAAAGGTAGTAGGCCAGAAATGCCGCAAGCCCTAAGGCAATTCCTCCTGAAAGTCCGGTTCTTCCGAACAGTATACCCAACGGTGCGGCCATTATACCCAGGATCAGGGCACCTATAGGTACTGCCAGTCTCTCGTGAAATTCGGTAAGATAATGCACCCTGTGTTTGGCGGATGTGTCAGGGTCTGAGGCAGCTTTAAGCAGGTCCCCCAGTCCCAACTCACCTCTTTTTTGCTTACGGTCCTTACCCGTCAAGCTCAGACGAAGGGCATAGGAGTCGAAATCAAGTGTGTCGGTCTTTCTGTAATCATCACTTATGCGATTTAATGTGCCGTTTCTCAATCGCAAACCCACTTCCAAACCACCTGGCTGAGCAAACAGTTCTCCATCCCTGGCCAGAATCTGATAGGTAACCCGCTTTTTTCGGGCATCTTGAATGTAAACTCCTTTGAAACGGTGGCCCTGATCAAGGCTCTTGTCGACATATAGAGTAAGTTTGGATATCGGGCTAAAAAAAACTTTTTCAGGAATTCCACGCGCCAGACTACGTTCAGTCAATTCCCTAATAAAATTCCTGGACGCAGTTTTTGCCTTTGGAATTACACTGGCTGACAAAAAAAAGCTGACCAGACATGCTGTTATTGAAACCATAATCACAGGTATTATAAGTTTTTTAAGACCTGCACCACACGCAAAAAGTGCGAGCATTTCACTGTCCCTGGAAAGACGCAAAAATCCAAGGAGTACACCTAACAGCGTGGCCACAGGAAGCACAAATGCCCAAAATGTTGGAAGCAGCAAGATAGCAAATCTGCCTAATTCAACGAGCCTTATCCCTGCCCTAAGCAGAGGTTCCAAGAGGGGCAACAGGCTACCCAGCAACAAAAGGACGCTGAGTGCACAAAAGGAAAACAGAAAAGGCAGGACCATTTCCCTTAAGAGCATTTTAAACAATATAGACATAAAGTTCCATAACAGGAAATTGCCTAAATCACAATCAACCTTGCTCGTAAGCGTTCACAGGGCACCGCATCTGCTTTGTTGTCGGGCCACTTGAAGTACATAGAGTACGTCTGCATACCCTCTGTCTCGCATCGTGCAGCACCCTGCGAACGCTCACAGTTCGGCAGGTTGCGGTAAAATGGGCGTTGTAACCCACTGAACGGTTACTCTTGCTCTAATGGAAAAGATGGGATAAACAAGAAACAATACTACACGGCACCAATTGCAATTTTAGGATCTGTAGCGGAGAGAATATGACCCATCGTATAGAAGTTGCATTAAAATTTCATCTTCAAGACCCGCAAGGTCTTAAGATCGTCCGCCGGTGTCGCGAAGACCTCAATCTGGAGATCTCCGGCATCAGGACCATCAAGGTCTATCTTATCGATACCGACCTCTCAGAGGAACAACTGAAAGCAGTTGCAGAAGGTCCTTTCTCCGACCCGGTGATCCAGATAGCGGCAATAAATCGCCCTCTGGCCCTGGAGCTGGCCAAGAAACGTAATTTCTCCTGGGACTGGCTGATAGAATGCGGTTTCAGACCGGGGGTCACAGACAATGAAGGTCATACTGCAAGGGAGATCCTTGAGTTGGTTCTCGGTCGTAAACTGGAACTGGACCAAGGAGTGTACACCTCTACTCAGTATTGTATTAAGGAAAAACTTACCTGCGATCAGGTAAAAAAGCTGGCAAAAAGGCTTCTCGCCAATGATCTGATACAGAGGACCACTATAGTCTCAAGGGATATGCTTAGTGAAGTTTGGTCTGAGAAACAGAGCCCTTTTCATACGGTTCCAAAGGTTAGTGAAAAGGCTTCAGTAGAAGTAAAGGAGATAGATCTCTCTGTGCTAACGGATGAGGAGCTGGTAGCCATGTCAAAAGACAGGGTATTGGCACTCAATCTCAAGGAGATGAGACAGATAAGGGAGTATGTCCAAAGGCTTGATGTGCAAGAAGAAAGGGCCAAAGCCGGGCTTACTGGACGACTTACCGACCTTGAACTTGAGGCCCTTGCCCAGACCTGGTCTGAACACTGCAAACACAAGATTTTTAACTCCATCATTAATTACAGGAATGGGGAAGGGAAAGAAACAGTAATTGAGAGCCTTTTTGATACTTATATCCAGGGAGGGACCAAGGAAATCCGCCGCAGGCTGGGATCCAATGACTGGTGTCTTTCTGTATTTAAAGACAATGCCGGTGTAATCCGATTCAACGATCGTTATAATGTTGTTTTTAAGGTTGAGACCCACAATAGCCCCTCGGCCCTTGATCCCTATGGCGGTGCCCTTACAGGGATCGTGGGGGTAAACAGGGACCCATTTGGGACTGGAATGGGGGCTAAGTTGATATTCAATACCGATGTATTTTGCTTCGGGCCTCCGGATTACGACATGCCACTTCCCAAGGGACTGCTTCACCCCAAACGCATATTTGAAGGTGTGCGAGAAGGTGTTGAACACGGGGGTAACCAGAGTGGCATCCCCACAGTAAACGGGTCTATCCTCTTCGACGAACGCTACCTGGGTAAACCCCTTGTATTCTGCGGTACAGGGGGCATTATGCCAAAAGAGATATGCAACAGGCCCGGCCAAGATAAAAACGCCCGGCCGGGAGATGCCATAGTCATGTGCGGCGGCCGCATAGGAAAGGATGGTATCCACGGAGCAACCTTCTCCTCTGAGGAGCTGCACGAGGGTTCCCCGGCTACGGCAGTGCAGATAGGAGATCCCATAACGCAGAAGAAGATGACAGACTTTCTCCTGAGAGCACGGGATCTTTGCCTGTACAGTTCCATTACTGATAACGGCGCAGGAGGTCTTTCGTCCTCTGTGGGTGAAATGGCACAGGAAACAGACGGGTTTGAGCTCTATCTTGACCGGGCACCATTGAAATATCCGGGGCTTCAGCCGTGGGAAATACTGCTTTCCGAGGCCCAAGAACGGATGACAGTGGCAGTCCCCAAGGAAAAACTGGACGAGTTCACTGGCCTTGCAAAAAAGATGGACGTTGAGGCCACTGTTCTCGGGAACTTCACCGACTCGGGGAAATTCCATTGCCTATACCAGGGAAAGACTGCGGCATATCTGGACCTGGACTTTGTGCATAACGGACTTCCCAGGCTTGAACTCACCGCGGTGTGGACTCCCCCCTTACACGAGGAACCCGAACTGCCTAAACCTGCAGATCTCGGCAGAAAACTCAAGGCCTTGCTCTCTCGCTATAACGTGTGCAGCAAGGAGTATGTAGTCCGCCAGTATGATCATGAGGTCCAAGGAGGGAGCGTTATAAAGCCCCTCACAGGGGCAAAGGACGACGGCCCGAGCGATGCCGCGGTCTTAAGGCCGGACCTTGAATCCTTCGAAGGCCTGGTGGTAGCCCATGGGATCTGTCCTCGCTACAGCGATATAGACACTTATCACATGGTGTGCTGTGCAGTGGACGAAGCAGTAAGAAACGCCATATCCGTAGGAGGCAGCCTTAACCTTATGGCCGGCCTTGACAACTTCTGCTGGTGCGACCCGGTCCAGTCGGAAAAGACCCCGGACGGTCATTACAAACTGGCCCAACTTGTAAGAGCAAACCAGGCACTGTACCAAGTTTGCACTACCTATGGTGTGCCATGCATCTCAGGCAAGGATAGCATGAAAAACGATGCTGTTATCGGTGGGGTAAAAATATCCATCCCGCCTACCCTGCTATTCTCGGTAGTAAGCCGCATACAAGATGTGCGTCTTGCAGTGACCATGGATGCAAAAAATCCCGGAGACCTGGTCTATGTGCTTGGAACAACTTATCCTGAGCTGGGTGCTTCTGAATACTACGCCAGGTATAATTATATTGGAAACAATGTACCGAAAGTAAGGATGAAAGACGCGCTGGCCAGGTACAGTGCCCTTTCAGATGCCATACACCAGGGCATTGTCTCATCCTGCCACGACTGTTCTGATGGTGGATTGGGAGTTTCACTGGCAGAGGTCGCTTTCAGTGGTGACCTGGGTATGGCAATAGACTTAGGTGCTGTGATTGCCGAAGGCGTCGACCGCCTGGACACGTTGCTCTTTAGTGAAAGCCAGAGCCGCTTTGTTGTTACCATTAGGAAAGAGTATCAGCAGTCTTTTGAGAATACAATGGGAGATACAGGCTGTGCCATGGTAGGCGAAGTGATCGAAAAACCTGCATTGGCACTTGAACATTCAGGAAAAATAGTAGTAAATGAGGGCCTGAGCTCCTTAAAAGATGCCTGGCAAAGGCCCTTGGCCTGGTAAGAGATGATCTGCCTGAAAGAGTAAAGATGCTGTGCACTGGTAAAGGTCGGGCAATTCAATGACCATGGGTAGAAACTGCGACAACAACAAATTAGTGACCTTCCTGGCCCTAGGGCTTGCAGGGCTGATCCTTGCTATGGGGCTGAGTCTCTTTCTGCCATTTTTTGAACCGATAGCCTGGGCCATTATATTGGGGCTTTTTTTCTACCCAATATACAGATGGATGAGACGAACTCTTAAGGTGTCTGAGGGCTTGGCTTCCCTGGGAATGTGTATTCTTATAATCGCCTTTATCATAATTCCTGTCTTTGCACTTTTGGGAAGTCTGACTACCGAGGTAATCAGGGTATACACCGAGGTACAGGAGGACCTCCATACGGGTGATTTTACAATAGTGCCGGATAAGGACAAATCTCCCATACTTAACAAGACAATGACTAACGCCCTTGATATCCTCAAGACTCATGAGACAAGGGTCAATGAAATACTAATTGATCTCTCAAAGAAGATGGGTGAATTTTTCCTGAAGCAGGGGACAGTGATGTTCAAAAATGTAGCCAGCATCATCTTCAAGGCCGCCCTGATGCTGATAACACTTTTCTATATTTTTAAAGATGGGGAGCGAATGCTTCAGACCCTTAAAGACCTGTTGCCTCTCCCAAGGCGTGATGTGGAAAACTTTGCAAAGGTCATGGATGACGTCTTGTCCGCTACCCTTTACGGGAACCTGCTGAACGCAGTTATACAAGGGAGTCTTGGCTTCTTTATCATGTGGTCGCTGGATTTCTCTGCTGCTTTACTCTGGGGCATGATAATGGGGCTTACCACCTTTATACCAATGATAGGACCAGCCCTGGTCTGGCTCCCTGCCACAATATACCTGTTCCTGGCAGGACTCTATCTCAAGGCCGCAATACTCCTTGCTTTTAGTATCCTGATAATCAGCCAAATAGACTATTTCCTGAGGCCCCTCTTTATTAGCGGCAAGACCCAGATACACACCCTTATCCTGTTTTTCAGCATACTGGGAGGGCTCAGCGTCTTTGGTTTCCTCGGATTTATACTCGGGCCGATACTGATGGCCCTGTGCGTATCTATTCTCGAACTCTACCGGCTGAATTCCCTGGGCAGGACGCGGGAAGAGGGGGTTTGAGTATCTTATAAGGGGGGCATATCGGGTATTTTGAGAAATCATACTTCAGGATTTTTGCAGTATAATCATAAATGAGCAGAAACAAACCTGGAAAAATCTTTGCCATAGGTGATATCCACGGTTGTCTTGACAAACTAAAGACTCTCCTTGGCATGATTCAATTAGACTGGGACAAGGACCTGATGGTCTTTCTTGGAGACTATGTGGACCGCGGACCGGATTCTCGAGGGGTAATAGAGCTGTTGCTCCGTCTAAAGAAAGAACATGCGGATCGGCTAATATTTCTAAAGGGAAACCATGAATGGATGTTCACGCAATTCCTCAAGGGCGAGGACCATGATTTATTTCTCCCAAACGGTGGCAGAAAGACCCTTGAGAGTTATTCGGTCGAAAAAGGCAAAATAGATATACCCCAAAGCCACCGGGATTTTCTTGATCACCTTGATTTGTATTTTGAGACCGATGATTATATATTTGTACATGCAGGCATGAGGCCCTATATCTCCATTTCTGAACAAAGCCCTGAAGATCTCCTCTGGATCAGGTCACATTTTCTGAAATCTTCTTATGACTGGGGCAAAAGGATCATTTTCGGTCATACACCGTTTTCTGTCCCATTTATTGAGGCCAATAAGGTAGGTATTGATACGGGTGCGGTTTATGGTGGAAAGCTCACTTGTCTGGTACTCCCGAATTTTGAATTCATATTTGCTTAGAAACGGGAGATAAATAAGTTGAACAAAAATTAAAAGGAATTAAAAAAACCATGATTAGAGAAAGAAAGAAAAGTTGGAAAGAAATAGACAAGATGCACAACAGGAGTGGGAGCACAGAACACAGAAAGGATGAGCGCAGCAACCTTGAAAGGGCCCTTGAAAACCCAAGGATGAAGGAACGCTATTTACAGGAAGCAGAAAAGCTGTTTATGGGTGCAAAGGGACGGCCGCAACATTCTAAAGACCTTATGGCCATACATGAGTCCTATGGCAGGACGAGATTTTTGCCTACTGTCAGACACTATGTGGACACTTACGGAATGCCGCAGGATTGGGGCGCGCTCCTTCTGATTCTGGATATCAAAAATGATTCGGAATTAGTATGTAAGGCTATTGAAGGCCTGTGTGAACTTGTTGGAGAAAAGGGAACTGTTGAACGGAGAGGCCTTGAGAGCAAATTGAGAGTGTTGAGCCTTACCGCCAGGAATCTGGAAATCCAGGAAACTGCTGAGACACAACTCACAGAACTTTCTTGAAAAATATGCCGGATGGGGCAGCCAACTCCTGGGCCGGTCTTCTTGATGACTTTATGGCCCGCCTTTCTATAGACCGTGGGGCTTCTTCCAGCACCCTTGATGAATACAGCCGTGATCTTTTAAATTTCGTTGATTTTGCAGACAGACAAAAACTCGCAGGTCCGGACAATGTAAACCCCAACGACATATTGGCGTGGCTAAAATTACTTCGAGACTCCGGGCTTTCTCCCAGGACCACTGCCAGAAAACTTTCAGCCCTCAGGGGTTTCTTTCGCTTCCTGGTGGAAGAACACAGCCTGAACTCAACACCTCTTGCCGCAATCAATAATCCACGAATAGGAGGCCACCTCCCCGAGGTGTTATCGGTCTCCGAGGTTGAGACCCTGTTGGAACAACCCGAAGTAAATAAGCCCACTGGTTTGAGGGACAGGGCACTCCTTGAGCTCACTTATGCGTGCGGGCTCAGGGCCTCTGAAGCCGTGGGATTGAAACTTAACCAGATAGACATGAAAGTTGGCTATCTGAGGATACTCGGCAAAGGGAAAAAAGAACGCGTAGTGCCGGTGGGGAAGGTGGCTATAGAATGGCTAGACAATTACCTCAAGTCCGGCAGGCCCAAACTCCTGGGCAAAAAGGCCAGTTACTTTGTATTTGTCGGCAGGGCCGGGAAGCCCATTACAAGACAGAGGTTTTGGCAGCTATTCAAGGCCTATTCCATATCAGCAGGTATTAAGAGCAAAGTTTCTCCACACGTACTCCGCCATTCCTTTGCAACGCATCTCCTGGAAGGTGGAGCGGATCTGAGGGTAGTGCAGATGCTACTGGGCCACAGCAGCATCTGCACTACCCAGATATACACCCATCTTGACATTCAGCACCTGCGTACTATCCATCAGAAGTATCACCCCAGGGGGTGATGGACCGCTTTACCAGATAGTCTGTACCTGTGAATAGTTCAGTATTTTCTCATCTTTTGTGACTACTGGGGCCCCCAATGAAATTGCGGTAGCAATTATTATGCGGTCTGCCGGATCGTTGTGAAGAGGTTGAGACAAATTCACTGACTTAATTGCAATAGAATTATCAACAGGTATAAATTTGAAAAACGGCAGCATCTCTGATTTTGCTATCCAATCATTTAATTCCAGCGTAAGTATTAAACGTTTTTTTGCAATCAGGAGAGCAACCTCCCAGACACTGATAGATGAGATCATTACAGCCTTCTCTTCCACGGCAGCATCCACATGTCTTTTTGCCCTCTCAGAGAGCAATTCCGGATTACTGATAAACCATACCCAGGCATGAGTATCAAGAACAATCATTTTAAAGACTCCCAATCATCTAATCCTACAGGAGCAGTTGGATCTTCGTACTTGATCACAGAGTTGCGAAGTGCCCTTAGGCACTCGGCAGGATCTGCCGTAAATGGCACGATCCTTAAGACCGGTTTGCCCCGGTCACTAATGATTAATTCCCTTCCTGTTTGTTCCACTTCGCGAAAATAGTGCAAGGCGCGCGGTTTGAATTTTGATTTAGAAATTACATGTTCCATTAAAAGCTCCTCTTTGAATTCGCAAAAACCGAAATGACATGGTCATAATACCATGGTCACTTTAGAAGATCAACCCGAAATATTATCGAAGCTTTGCCTCAGCCCCTGATCCGGCCCCACTTTAACAGCCGATTTCCCGAAAAATATCATCCCGAAAAATAAGGCAAGGTGGAAAGCAACGATTTAACTGCTTTATTCACAAAAATAGTGTATATTAAGGGTTTGCTTTTAAGCTATTTCATCAAAATAACAATGTCACAGAAACTACGGTACAGATATGGGACGGAAGCTTTTTAGAAACAGAGACATAGATCAAGCAGGTTTCTGGAAGGATCGACTAAGACACTCCTTTCTGCCTATGATACGCCAACGCGGTGAGTATTATGCCAAGCAAGGGAAGGCAATACTGAAAGAGGTCTCACAGGAAAAAATTTTAGCTGCGGTCCAAGGCTCAAAGCTCTATACAGCATCAGTAGTTGACAGGCATTCGAAAGACGGCAAAATTCACATTTCCTGCACCTGTCCCTTTTTTCAACAGGGCTTCCCCTGCAAACACCTGTGGGCAGCCATAGTTGAAGCAGACAGGATCTTGGCAGCAGGAGGGATGCCGACCCTTTCCAGCGATGGCAAACATAAAAAGGACCGGGCTAAGGAAAAGACCGATTGGCAGACACTGTTTACAGATGCCCTCTGGCAAGGAAAACCGCTAGCTCCTCCATGGCTGGATAGTTCCAGCAAGTTCGTCCTGTGCTACGATCTGAACATCACTTCGGTAAACGTAGAAGTGTCTGCCTTTGAAAGATACCTTAGAAAAGATAATACACTGGGAAGAGAACGAAAACTTCAGGCAGCTACTATAGAACACAGGGGTCTTCCAAGGGTAGATCGTGCCATAATTGCCATGCTGGAAAATGTGTCCGGGAGAACTGCAAGAAATGATTTTTCCCGATATTACCAGCCGACCCACAGAGATTTAGTAGACCTTGTCTTAGAATCAAGAGACCTTGAACTTGTCCTGCCTCTGCTGGCCGAGACAGAACGTTGCAGAGTATTTCATTCAGCCAAAAAACAACTGGCAGATCCCCTCCATAAGGCAGTCCCTTATGCTGCATTGCTGGAGCTGGCAGCAGAACAAAAAACCAAAAAGAAAAAAAAAGGGCTCAGGCTCGTGCCATCAGTAAGGCTGAAAATAGGTGGCAAAGACGTGCCGCTTTCGAATATACCTGTTTTTTTTCATACCTCGCCGGTGCTTTTCATATATGACAGGTATCTTTTCGAGTTGCCGGGACCCAGCCTTTCGTGGATAAGGGCTGCGTTGAAATCAGAAGAGATAGAGATATCCAGGGAAGACATCCGGGACCTTGTGGTCAAGACAGAATCCCTCCAAGACAGCCCCAACATTCGCCTGCCAAAGGAGATAGCACCCCAAACCATAGAAGATTTATCTCCAAAGCCATTACTTATAGTGGAGCTTGAGAAAAATCTCTTAAAGGCACAGGTCTTTATAAATTATGGAAATATGGAAATAGACTGGCATGATCCAAGGCCCTCTGTGCTGGATACTGAAAGATGGCAACGGATAAAACGAAATAAAGATGCCGAATCCGAGGTCCTAATGGGACTATTTGACAGGGGATTCCGACAAGAAGACCAGCTATTTCAAAGAGATATTAAAGGTGCGGCCGAAGTCCTTTCAGAATTGACAGAAGGTGGTTGGAGGATCCAGGGACAAAACAGAAAGCCTTTCAGGGGAGGTCGCATTACCGAACTAAGTATCTCATCCGGCATAGACTGGTTTGATTTGGAAGGCGGAATATCCTTTGGAGAACATGTAGTCTCGTTGCCAATGGCCATTAAAGCATTTCTAAGGGGAGAACAGACGGTTAAGCTCGGTGACGGAAGCACAGGGCTTCTTCCTGAGAAGTGGCTTTCCCGCAACCTGCCCGTACTTGAAATGGGTGCTGCGTCGGGACAAAAAAATCGCGGCAAGACGCTCAGGTTTCCATCGACCCAGGCCTTGATCCTGGACGTCTTGCTGGAAGAGAATGAAGTCGAGTCCGTTGACCAGCGTTTCCTTGAGATAAAAAATGCACTGAAAAACTTTTCAGGAATTGAAAGGATCCCTGTACCTGCTGGTTTCAAAGGAGTCCTTCGGTCATACCAGGAGGATGCCTTGGGCTGGTTTGCCTTTTTAAAGAAGTTCAGTTTTGGAGGCATACTCGCTGATGACATGGGGCTTGGCAAAACAGTACAGGTCCTTGCATGGCTCGCAGGAGAGATGGAAAATGGAAAAGAGGGGCCATCCCTTGTAGTGAGCCCAACATCTGTCCTGTTTAACTGGCAGGCGGAAGCAAAGCGTTTTGTCCCTGATTTAAAAATACTGGCCTATGCAGGGAACAATCGTTCAGACTTTATTAAAGAAATAGACCAGGCTGATCTGGTAATCACTACCTATGGTCTGGTGAGACGTGATATAGAAATTCTCAAAGATTTGCAGTTCAATTATATCATTCTGGATGAAAGCCAGGCGATCAAAAATTCCAACTCCCAGATTGCCAAAGCAGTGCGGCTACTCAGGGCCGGGCACAGGCTGTGTCTCACGGGCACGCCGCTTGAAAACAACGTTGGGGAGCTCTGGTCCCAGATGGAGTTCCTGAATCCCAGACTCCTGGGTTCCAGGGCGGCCTTTGACAGGAAATTTGCAAAACCTATAGCCCTGGGAGATAAAAAGGCCCAGGATATCCTTAAAAAAATGGTAATGGCTTTTCTCCTCAGGCGTAATAAAGAGGCCGTAGCCAAAGAAATTCAGGGAAAAATGGAGCATGTAATACTCTGTCCCATGACCGATGGACAGGCCAGGATTTACTCCCGAGTTCGGGACCACTACCGTGCATCGATATTGGCAACCATAGAACAGCAGGGTCTCAACAGGAGCCGCATAAAGATACTGGAGGGACTCCTCAGGCTTCGCCAGGCAGCCAACCACCCTGCCCTTATCGGAGAGAATGACGCAGGATCAGGCAAGCTGGACAATCTCATGACATTGATAAAAAAAGCCATTTCCGGTGGACATAAGGCCCTGGTTTTTTCCCAATTCACCAAAATGCTGGGCATAATCCGTCGCTCCCTGGATGATGCCGGCATAATATATGAGTACCTTGATGGGAGGACGCCCCAGGCAAGACGTAAAGACAGAGTACGCAATTTTCAGGACAACGAAGATATAAAACTTTTCCTTATCAGCCTTAAAGCCGGCGGTCTGGGGCTTAATCTCACAGCAGCGGATTATGTATTTATTGTAGATCCATGGTGGAACCCGGCAGTTGAACTTCAGGCGGTCGATCGAACCCACCGCATCGGACAGGACAAAAAAGTATTTACCTATCGCTTCATTACAGCCGAAACAGTGGAAGAGAAGGTCCTTGCTTTGCAGGAGAAGAAGCGCGAGCTGGTCAGCGCCATCCTGAGTGGTGGGCAGGATATGCTACGGCAGTTGTCCAGGGAGGATCTGGATCTCCTGTTCTCGTAATTACACCGGCAGGTGGTTCAGAATTAAAAAAGGAGACAGCCTATCAACTCAGCCCAAATACCAATGAGCACTCCTCTGAACAATAGTGACAGGCATTGCCCTGTCAGCAAAGAACTATGCCCTGGGATCTGCATCTATGCCAATATAAAGGAAAACCAAGCATGAAAAATGTCTTAATAGTAGACGACGAAAAAAAATTTCTGTTCAGTCTTTCAGACGGTCTCAAGTCATATTCTGATGAATTCAAAGTTTTGATAGCCTTTAACGGAAAGGAAGCTGTCACAATCTTGAATTCCACCAAAATTGATCTGGTTGCTACAGACCTGAAAATGCCTGGAATGGACGGGTTTCAGCTCTTGGCATATTTGACCAAATATTTTCCTGATATACCAACAATCGTAATGACAGCATTCGGCACCAAGGACATAGAAGCAAAACTCCTTACTATGGGTGTCACTCAATACCTAGAAAAACCACTGGACTTCGATGCACTGGCAGACAACATCCGCCGGCACGTTGCGAGGAACGACTCTCAAGGCCATATCAAAGGCATTACCCTGGGCACATTCCTGCAGTTTCTGGAAATGGAAAGGAAAACCTGTACTCTTACAGTAACCTCCAATGAACGTATTGGCAGCCTGTATTTTCTGGAAGGTGAGCTAATCAATGCCAAGAGCGAGACAAAGGAAGGTGAGCAGGCAGCCTATGAAATCATTGGTTGGAATGAAACAGAGATAGAAATTAATTACTCATGCGGAAACAAGACTAAGACCATCACCTCGCCGCTCTCTTTTGTCTTGATGGAGTCTTGTAAAATTAAAGATGAGGCCTCAAAGCAACCTGAAGAACAAGAGACAAAGGATATTGAAGAAAATGGGATTTATAAGATCGAAGAGATCGATTTTCTGATAGACGAAAAGGAAGATGAAATAAAACCGGATTACATAGAAAAAAAACACGAAGAATATTTAGTATCACAACCTGAAATAGGGAATAAATCAAGAGACACAGGCATTATGACCGCACAGGAAAAGTTGGAGCCGTTTAAATCAATTATAGATTTTGCAGGTATTGGGATTCTCACACCGACCGGTAAACCACTTGTTATGTTGCCGGCTGGAGAGTTGAATTTAACGAAAATCACTATATTGGCCAACAATATACTGGTTAATGCCCAAAAGGCATCTCAAGACATGGGGGCCGGCAACTGTGAAATGATCCATATAGAGACAGATCGTATCCATATGCTTGCGCGGTGCTTAAATGAAGGCAAGGATCCATTCAAGGTCCATCCCGGCAAAGCTCACATACACATGGTCTTGGTGCTGTCCTCTGAGGGCGGTATCGGATTAGCCAAACTGAAAATGGCATCTGTCATCAAATCATTAGCAGATGATTTCAGGATTTAGAATATATTCAGGGACGAACAGCGCGTACCCCCCTCTCATAGGAAAACATCCGGCCATTCTTGATTGCGCTGCCATCGATAAAAAGAAAAACTTTGGCACAGCATTTACCCTGCTCTTCTGATGACCAATTCCAGAAAGTCCCACCACTAGAGAAAATTGGATCAATATGTATGATGTCGCCGTCCTTGTCTGTATTTGACTTTTTTATTTCATATATTTCCTTTAGTTCCGCAACAGTAGGAAGTCTCCAGTCACCATATCCGCCCGTGCTTAACTTGTTAACGTATGACCTCGATTGTTCCCAATTCAAATATCGGCCAAGGTGAACATAACTATCCTTCCGTGTCCACATGAGACCGGTTTTTTTATCTGTAACGGTACCGTTTATATGATCCACAAATCTGCCATCAGAAGAAACTACTGATTGTCTAAGCTTCGCGAAGAACTTCCTTTCCACTGACTGTTTAACTATAATTATTTTGCTTTCTGTCTCAAATCCTTTTTTAATTAATTTAATACTTATATTACCCTTCCTTATATTATCAAGACGTAAGGGTGTGACGCCCTTTTCTTTTCCATCAACAAATACAGTTGCCCCACCAGGTAAACTCTTCACCACAAGACTACCACATATACTTTCCAGATGAACATCAACTGTTGTCTCACCAAGTGAGGGTTTTACGACCAAATTACGTTTAACAGTACTATAATGGTCCTTTTTTATTTCTAAGTTAATAGTTCCTTTTTTCACCTTATCCAGACGAAGCGGAGTCACGCCTTTCATCTGTCCATCCAAATATACATTCGCACCTTCAGGATCACTTTTAACCGTCACCCTCCCAAAAAGTTTAGGAACAAGTTCTGCATTAATTTCCTTAGTCTTTCCAAATCGTATTTTGATGCTTCGCTTGAAATCATTATGGCCTTTTTTTGTAACCTTAATTATATGCTTTCCACCCATCCACATCCCAATACTCAGAGGGGTCTCTCCTACATAATTTTCATCTAGAAAGACAGCCGATGCACTTGGCTCGCTTACAACTTTCAGGCCAGGTCTCAAAAAAACAAAAAGACCCGCGGCCAAAAAACAAAGTATAAGGACTGCTATCAACCCGACCTTGAGCAGACCTCCTTTTTTATTTTTTCCTCGTACTTGTTCCTTGTCGTCAATCTGAACATGCTCAGGGACATCGGTCTTGTCTCCAACCTCTTCTTCTTTTGCCTCTGGGGCTTCAACCGTAGCCCCAACAACCTCCTGGGTAGGAATCTTCTTATCAGGAGTCTCATCAGGTTCAGATACACTGATCTTTTCATCTGCTTTTGCATGGATTTTCTCTTCGCTTTCAGCCTGAACAAACTCGGAGATATCAGCCTCGTCGCCAACCTCCTCTTCTAGAATCTCCTCGTCTTTATCTATATCCTCGATTTCCAAATGAATTTCCTCGACAGAAATTTTCTCAGATTCAGATACGCTGACCACCTCATCTAAAACATCTTCTTTCTTCTCTTCTCCTGATACGAGTTCGTCACTCGTTAGCCTTAATTCCTCAAATGCCTCTATCGCTGACCGTCGATCAGTCACATTTGGAGACATGGCCAGCATTATGGTATCCAGAAAATTCTTACTGTAACCCCGATCGCCGGCTTGCTTTAATGGCTCCAAAATTGGATCTAGCTCGTCATTTGCTGATGATTGAACCCGGACTTGGATGTCTGGTGGTTCCTGTCCTGTCACACATTCATAAACTACAGCACCGAGTTGATAAATATCGGTCCATAACCCGCCTTCCCCTTCAGGTGAAAGCGTATTTTCATTTTTGGATTCGCTGTTGAGGGCATAACATACGGCCCCGAAGTCGATGAGCATGGCAGGGCCGTCTTTTTTTAAAAAAATTGTATCCGGCCTGATATCTCTATGATAAATTCCCTTTTCATGTATGGCATCCAGGCCGTTAAGAATATTTCTCAACCAGAGCTTGATCCGGTCTTCCGGCATAGTGTTGTCCGGCCCCATTCGGTCAAGTTGTTTTCGGAGAGTCTCACCGTCCTCATGTGACATGACCATGTACGCGGTCCCATTGGTCCTGAAGCACCTTAATACCCGCACAATATTTGGATGACTGAACTTGGAGAGAGCTTCTGCTTCTTCCATGAAGTATTTGAGTCCCTTCTGAAAGACATCCTCATCGGAAGAAAATTTGGCAATTATCTCATCGTCTGATTTTCTGATCACTAAATCCTGGGGCAGGAATTCTTTAATGACCACAAGTTGGTCAAATTTAATATTAGAGGCCCTGTAGGTAATACTGAAGGGATCATATCTCAGGATTTTCTCTATTCTGTACTGTTCAAATACAGACCAAGAAGCTAAAGCGTATTCTCGTATCACATCGTTGTAGTCAGTCACTGTTTTAATCCTATGGTCGTGAACTCTTTTGTCCGAAATAATTTGTTGAGCCTCTATTACTAGCAATATACAATGGCAGGCAGACTGCTTCTGTGCTGGTTATTCATGTTCTTATAATGATATTTCGGCACAAATTAGGATAATATTGATTTATTGCAACGGTTATTAAAAAAATTTCTTCGGATGCGTGGTAGGTTTTCGCAAGGCTCTGGCACACTGCCAATACGGTGATATGTCTGATCTTTTTGAGAGTTTACTCATTGAACTTATGCAAGCCCTGCCAGAAACTGTGAGCCTGGTTGATGCAGTGGTGTCCATGCAGCGGACCGGCCCCATCGATGGAGATCCGTTCGACCTGTCCCTGCTCGGAGCGTCGTCAAACCCTGTGACCCTGGACACGGTCTTATACACTATTCTGGGACTTCAGCCACACCAAGTACCCCTGTGGCTGGAATCGCAAAAACGGGGACTCTCCGGAGCCCATATCCATGAATTGAGTTATCCACTGGCGCAACCAGAGGAATTTGACACGGCTGGATTCACGCTACCCTCAATACTTAAGCCCGTGACATTTCATCCCGTTCGGTTTTTAAGAGGGCGGCTTAAGAGTATGCTTAGCAAATTTTGAAAATTGGCCAAATGAGGACAATTTACTTGTTCCTTACGCCTAAATTGAGTGATTAGCCTTTAGCGGTTAGCTATTAGTTTAATGATTACAGGATGTTCTGCTATTACAAACTTTCACCCTGTTGAATCCCCAAAGGGAGCAGCGAAGCTGCATTCAATAGGATGAACCCGTTGAGTGTTATTTCTAGTTAACGTAATACCTTAATTTTTCAAAGCTAAACGCTAATGGCTAACAGCTAATCGCTCGATTCAGGTTACAATCACCTATTTTTTGTTGCATTTATTTTTAATTTGATGTCAAGCACAGGACTTCCATTAATAGCATCAAGACCCTCGACATAGAGTGTTGTCCCTTCTATTTTTACTAATGTGACATCTTGAATAGCTATTTTGGAAAGCCTATTAGGAGTGCGAGAAGCAAAAACTCCAACCGATTTTCCATCAAGACCCCTATTAAATACCGATTTGACTGGTCCAGACTTGTTGAGATAATAAACAATGGTAATATATTTTTCATCCTCGAGTTTATACATAAAAATTTCCTGAAAAGGGAAAAATATAATTCTGGATATTTTGTCGTCCCCAACTACACCGAAACCCGTAGGACATTTAATTAAATTGTTTTTTACAATTCCAATCGGATAAATTTCAACTGGTTCAATATCTCCATACATACATCTTGTGCAGAAATAGGTATCATCAACAATGCACAGTTTATGTTTATCTGCCCATATTCCACATTTACTGCACTGACAAGTCTGTTTGTTCATAATTGTTTTGCCCAACAAATCCAAATCAGTAACCGTTCACGGGAGAATTAAGCCGAATTTGAAGACTTCCAAAAGAAAAAAGGGAATGAATGGTCGGGGCGAGAGGATTCGAACCTCCGACCCTCTGCTCCCAAAGCAGATGCGCTGCCAGGCTGCGCTACGCCCCGATTAGTTGACATCTTGTTTAACACAGAGCTTAAAAGCCTTCAAGGACTTTGGATTTGGTATAGTGCTTCCGGTTCTGTGGTTGCCTCAAGGTAACACTATGTTTATATATGATTACTTTATGGCTAAAATTCGCAGAAAAAAATCCGGAAAACCCATTGTATGGGGCTATCGTCCTCTGCTGGGAATTATACTTGGATCAGCCCTTGTGGTGTCCATGGCAATTGCTAGTCTCATAATAGGGTATATGCTCTTGGGTCTCCCGGAAATCTCAAGTCTTAAATCTTATAATCCTCCCATGGTCACTGAAGTGCTCGACTCGGACCATCGTCCCATCGCTTACTGGTATAAGGAGAAAAGATGGCCTGTCCCGATTTCCCGAATGCCGGACAGGCTGGTACAGGCATTCCTGGCAGCTGAAGATGCCAGGTTTTACGAACATCCCGGCATTGATTTCATGGGGGTCCTTCGGGCCATACTGAAAAATATGGAGGCAGGCGGAATAGTCCAGGGCGCGAGTACCATTACCCAGCAGGTAACAAGATCCTTACTCCTTACCAGGGAAAAAAGTTGGTCGCGCAAGGTTAAAGAAGCCATCCTGGCCTGGCAAATTGACGCAGCACTCACAAAAAACGAGATTCTGACCATATATTTGAATCAGATATATCTTGGACAAGGGGCCTATGGAGTTGAAAGTGCTGCCAGGACCTACTTCGCAAAACATGTAGATGACCTAAATCTCGCTGAATGCGCACTCTTTGCCGGCCTGCCCAAGGCCCCGAGCCGGTACGACCCGACAAAATATCTGGACCGTGCCAAGAGGCGTCAGGATTATGTGCTGAGACGGATGGTAGAGGAAGGCTATATTACTCCAGAGGAGGCAAAAGAGGCACAAGAGACCCCTATTCGCCTGAAAAGAGAGACCCTGGATCCTCCGCCCGGCACAGATTATTTCCTTTCGGAAGTGAGAAGGGAACTTGAAGTAAGGTATGGCAAGAAAAGACTTCTGACAGACGGTCTTACCGTAACAACTACTCTCAAAAGGGACTGGCAGATCAAGGCCGATAAAGCAGTGCGTCAGGGTCTGGATAACTTACGCAAGAGGCATACTAAGGATACCGAACTGAACCAGTCTGTTCAGGCAACCCTTGTGGCAATCGAGGCAAAAACCGGTGCTGTTCAGGCCCTTTGGGGAGGCAAGGACTTCAAAAAATCTCAATTCAACCTGGCAACCCAGGGCAGAATGCAGCCAGGGTCTGCCTTTAAGGCAATAATCTATTCAGCCGCCCTATCCAATAGACTTATAGCCCCTAATACAATCGTTGTGGATGAACCGATTTCACTGCCCGGAGTTGATTCTCAAACCATGTGGGAACCAGAGAACTTCGACAGGACCTATATGGGCCCGATCACCATAAGGACGGCCCTCACACACTCCCGTAATGTCATTTCCGTAAAAATCGCAAGGGCAATCGGATTGGCCTCCATTCATGATATGGCGAGGCGTATGGGAATAGAGACGCCCCTGGCAAATAATCTGTCTATTGCTCTGGGTTCTTCCGAAGTCACTCCAATCGAGATGGTAAGGGCTTACAGCACCTTCCCCAATCTGGGCAAAAATGTTAAACCCCAATTTATTCAGGAAGTTAAAAGTCGAAAAGGAGAAATAATAGAACAACTTGAGCCTATTTTCAACGAAGCGCTTGACCCGGTAACTGCTTTTCAGATGGTCCATCTCCTCAGGGGAGTGATCCAGGAGGGTACTGGTCGCAATGCCAGGGCCCTTGGAATTCCGGCAGGCGGTAAGACCGGCACTACTGATAATTGTCGAGATGCGTGGTTCATTGGATTTACCCCGGAAGTAGTGGCAGCAGTGTGGGTCGGAAGAGAAGATAAAAAATCATTGGGCAAAAAAGAAACCGGGGGCAGAGTTGCATGCCCGATCTGGACATCTTTCATGTCAGTAACAAAAAAAGGAATGATAAAACAGAATTTTTGTATACCTCAGGGAATAGCTATAGTCCAGGTAGACCGGCAAACCGGCGAAATAATTATACCCAAAAAAGACAATAAAAGCTCTTTTGTTTGGGAAGCAATGAGAGAGGATTTACTTCCACCTCTTCACCCTTCGTCTGGAAAATTCCGGCTCCCTTCCTGGTTAAAAAGACTTGACGACTTCCTTTTTTAATCAAAAATGGACCAAACAATGCAAGATCGAAATCAATTCAAGCTCACTATTGTAGGCCCGGGGGCTATGGGTTGTCTTCTGGCTGCCACGCTTTACAAACAAGATTGCCCTGTTTCCATACTTGATTACAAGCCGGATCGCGCCAAGAGGCTCAAGAAGGCCGGAATACAGGTTACGTCATCAAAGGAGTCATGGACCGCCTTTCCGGACATTACCGCAAAACCTGAGTCTTTGGGTCCCCAGGATTGGGTGATAGTGTTTGTCAAGGCCGCCCAGACTGCCGATGCTGTGAAGCGTATAGGCCCCCTGGTAGGACCTGAAACCCTGGTTGTTACTCTGCAAAACGGTATAGGGCATGAATCCACACTTTCTAAAATTGTAAAACCGGAACAAATTGCCCTGGGCGTGACCTCACAGGGGGCAACTCTACTGAATGAAGGACATGTTCGCCATGCCGGGGGTGGTCCCACAACGCTTGGATTAGTGATCCACAACCCTGAAGCCAAAGACAGGTTAATTTCTTTAGCGACTTTGCTGAATGACTCGGGATGGCCATCTCAAACAGTTGAAGACATCTATCCTCACATATGGCGCAAGCTGATTATCAATGTTGGGATAAATGCATTAACCGCCCTCTGCGGCATTACCAATGGTAAGTTACCACAATATCCGGAATCCCTGCGACTTCAGGAACTTGCAGTTGCTGAGGCATGGACGTTGTCATTAAAGAAGGACATTGCCATAGGCCTTTCACTTGAAGAGGCCCACAATATGGTTAATTCAGTATGTAGGGCAACTGCGGAAAACAGGTCCTCCATGCTACAGGACCGTATCAAAAACAGGCCCACTGAAATCGACTACATTAACGGCGCCATTACCGGGATGGGCAAAGAACTTGGAATTGCGACCCCGGTAAACGAGATCTTGACTCTTCTTGTGCGCCTGAATTCACGTCTGGGCTGGAAAAATCCGGTTTAATGCAAAAAGACATTGACAATTTGGAAACGATTAATTAAGTATAAACTACTACGTTATAAATAGTCATTTTTCGGCCATTATTCAGGTTGGACAAATAAAAATCGTGGCATTCATAGTTAATAGGAATTCTTCCGCTTCCAAACGCTAAATATTCTTTTGCTGATAATAAACAAATATAGAATACGTTACCTATCTTGAGGTGGGCTGCTTTTTTTCTGGTTTTAAAGCTAACATGTCGCATCTTGCAAAGACGGTGCAACATTGTCTGTGGTCAAAATTCTGCAAAAAGCCATCTCACTTTACGACAAACCACAAATTACATTTGGTGTAGAGTAGTACGCATTTAATTAAATCCCCCTCCAAAGGCGACTAGCTTAAGCCCATTTTATAATACAATTGCTGTGTTTTTTCGGATTTCATTACAACTTGGATTTCTTTAAAAAATTTACGCCCGCAGGCTCTTTTAATAATACACAAACCCCGTAGAGGTAAAACCATGCCTAAAATATCAAAAACTAATACAACAAAAACAATAATTTTAGCTGATTTAAAATGTAAAGGCATAGGTGAACTTCACAAAATAGCAAAAGACCTGGGAGTGGATTCTCCCAGCGGGATGCGTAAACAGGAAATCATCTTTGCTATACTTAAGGCCCAGACCGCCAATAATGGGTCTGTGTATGGCGAGGGTGTGCTGGAAATACTTCAGGATGGATTTGGTTTCCTTCGTAGCCCGGACTACAGTTACCTGCCAGGCCCGGATGACATATACGTATCTCCGTCACAAATCAGACGTTTTGCTTTGAAAACCGGCGATACCGTCTCCGGCCAGATCCGTCCTCCCAAGGAAGGAGAACGATACTTTGCCCTGCTGAAGGTAGAATCCCTAAACCATGATACCCCTGATGCATCCTTTGATAAGGTAATCTTTGAAAACCTCACGCCTCTCTATCCTGATGAGCGTTTCAACCTGGAGACCGATTCAGACAACTATTCCGCCAGGATAATGGATTTTGTGACTCCAATCGGTAAGGGCCAAAGAGGACTTATCGTCGCACCTCCCCGAACCGGCAAGACAATGCTCCTCCAAAATATCGCCAACAGTATCACCAGAAATTACCCCGAGGTCATATTGATTGTCCTGCTCATAGATGAAAGACCGGAGGAAGTCACAGACATGCAACGCATTGTAAAGGCAGAGGTTGTCAGCTCGACGTTCGATGAGCCGGCCCAGCGCCATGTCCAGGTCTCCAAAATGGTTATTGAGAAGGCAAAGCGCCTAGTTGAGCATAAACGCGACGTGGTGATACTTCTGGATAGCATCACCAGGCTTGCCAGGGCCTATAACACCGTAGTCCCTCCCAGTGGCAAGATTCTCTCCGGGGGTGTAGACTCCAATGCGCTTCAAAAGCCCAAGCGCTTCTTCGGTGCCGCCAGAAACATTGAGGAAGGGGGTAGTCTTACAATAATTGCTACTGCCCTTGTGGATACGGGAAGCCGAATGGACGAGGTCATATTTGAAGAGTTCAAGGGCACTGGAAACATGGAAATTCATTTAGACAGAAAGCTCACTGACAAAAGGATATTCCCTTCAATTGATATCAATCACTCCGGCACCAGGAAAGAAGAGCTGCTGCTGCCCGAGGATGTGTTGAATCGAATTTGGCTTTTGCGAAAACTTCTGTCACCCTTAAATCCGGTAGACAGCATGGAATTCCTCCTGGACAAAATGAAGGGGACAAAAAACAACACCGATTTTTTGGCGTCTATGAACAGATAATATGATTTCGCTGAAAAAGTCCAATCTGTGGCGCACAATTAAATGTTGAATGCTAAATGCTGAATTTTGAATTAAGGTATATGTCTTTTAAATATTTTTTTCACAATTCACCATAATCCTGAATATCGGATTTTGAACAAAAACACTTTTTGCAGTATAATTAGTATTTGAACGAAAAAACCATTCAGACAGAATTTTGAATTTTGAATTTTGAATTAAAAAAGGAAACAACCTTAAAGAGAGTATCCACTTCATTGTCCTTGGGTATATTGTAGG
>CAZYEJ010000020.1:0-34604 GCA_964646435.1 uncultured Thermodesulfobacteriaceae bacterium | reverse complement strand
GAGAAAAACTCCGAGGGATTTTAAGTCCCTTGTGTCTACCAATTTCACCACCCGGGCTTTTATAAAATTATTAAAAAAGAGGAAGGCAATTATGTCAATGCACCTTCCTCTATTAGGACACGATTTCGGAAAAAAGCAACTTATCCTTTCATTTTCTTTTCACCACCCTACCAGACACTATTTCTGTTGTCTTCAAATCTCATTCACATTCTTCCCGGCATTTGGGCCGGGAGAGGTGACAAAGATATCCGTAATTTTAAGCACAACGGCCGACTTTACTGCCAAGTCGGGTTTTTCGGCTTTGACCATCTCAACCGCCATGTCATAAATCTTGCCTGACGTCTCGATCCTTGGGGTCCCCTTGAATTGAAAGCCTTTGCGAGGTTTGGCATCCCAATCCCATGCGGAGATAGCCATGACTGGTTTCTGCTGAATGTTTGCGAATGTCTTTTTCATAAAGATATTAGCCAGCATGATCTCATCGTCTGAAAGGATCTTGAGAAAGTGAATCGGAACCACGTTTGGAACGCCATCCTTGTCACACGTGGCAACGGCATACCCCCTGCTCTTTCCCATAATATCCTTCATGTCCTGTGTTAATTTTGCCATTTGTTGCCTCCTTTGTTTTTTTGGTTGGTTTTCCTGGTCAGAAATCCGAAATTCGAATCTGCATTAAATAATTCTATTTTTAGCTGTCTTTGATGAAATGATCAATCAAAAAATTGGGGCAGGATATTACCCAGCGTGCAAGATCGAAAAGGCCTCTAGCATATATTTTTTCGCACGAATCTGGGTAATACTTTTTGCATGGCCTGTGTTAAGACTAATTATTGCCTGGATCGTTACCAGAAAAACTTGCAAAAGAAATTCTGCGCCTCTGTCGACGACCCCGACCAAAGCCGCCACCACCGCGTCCAAGGCCTCTAAAATTGTCTTGTGCTGAGGCAAATCTTCCGGGTTGGGTCTGTGCTCCTTTACCACAGGGACCAAGTCCTCTACCTGGAACACCTGTTCCGGCAGGTCCTGTTCCATCCATTCTGGGCATATTTTTTTACCTCCTTTTTGGTTATTATCGTATATTTATATGATTTACATTAATTCGGTTTTTGTCAAGGGCGTTGATTAAAGTTCCCGAGTTTTCTTGATATCTGAACGTTGACATAGGTCTTGTTCTCGCCTGAATAGCTCTTGCAACTTGTAAATAAGGGGTATATATGAAGTTGAACTCATGGATCTTGGCGTTTATAGTCCGAATATTCCAAGGCTGTGTGAATTGGAAGGGATGCTTATTGTAAGTGAAAGGCAGAAACTTTAGCCTATGAGCTTTTGTTAAAATTTGGCTGCTGTCTTCATTAAGTCGCTTGTGCCTCTTTAATAGAGGCCTTAATTGCCGAAAGAATATCGATATTTATATCAAGCTGAAAGGAGAATAAAATGGAAAAAACAGATGTGCTTGTAATTGGAGGGAGTGCAGCAGGTATTGTGGCTGCAAGGACCGCAAAATCTTTTTATCCGGACAAGGAAGTTGTGGTGATAAGAAAGGAACCAAAAGTTCTTGTCCCGTGTGGGATTCCATATATATTCGGCACGCTTAAATCAAGTGATAAAAATGTGATACCCGATGCTCCTCTGGAAAATGCGGGTGTAAAAATTCAAATAGGTGAAGTTGAAAAAATTGATGCGGAAAACAAAACTTGTAAGACCGTAGACGGTAGAGAAATCAGTTTTGAAAAACTTATTATAGCAACAGGATCAACACCTGCTGTGCCTGGATGGCTGAAAGGGGCTGATCTTGAGAATGTCTTTTTAATACCAAAAGATAAAGAGTATCTGGATGGTGTTATGGAAAGACTTGAGGGATGTAAAAACATTGCTGTCATAGGTGGCGGTTTTATCGGTGTTGAGGTCGCTGATGAACTTGGGAAACTGGGCAAAAATGTGACTATAGTTGAACTTTTGCCTCATATTTTGTCTCTTGCTTTTGATGATGAACTTGCGATTCGAGCCGAGGAAACTCTTATATCAAGAGGAATTAACATAAAGGCAGGAAGTGGTGTTAAAGAAATTTTGGGAGATAAAAAAGCTACCGGAGTCCTGTTAAATAATGATGAAAAGATCGATGTGGATGCCGTGATTTTATCCACCGGATACAGACCAAATACAGCTTTTGCGGGAAAATCAGGCCTGGAACTCAATGATATGGGTTTTATCAGGGTGGATGAATATATGCGCACGGAAAAAAATACTGATATTTTTGCCGTAGGCGATTGTGCTGCAAAATATGATTTTCTCACGAGAAGAAAGACAGGGCTTATGCTTGCTTCGACAGCATGCGTGGAAGCAAGAATTGCCGGCATGAATCTATATAGTATAGCCTTTATGAGAACATTTAATGGGACGATCCCGATATTTTGTACTGCCATAGGAGATGCAGCTTTTGGTGCAGCAGGCATAACTGAGAAACAGGCAAAAAAAGATGGATTTGATGTAGTAACAGGAACTTATGAAGGGATTTTCAAACATCCTGGGACATTGCCAGGGGCCGAAAAACAGATTATAAAAATTATAGCCAACCGCAAATCCGGTTTGTTGCTCGGTGGTTCGGTTATCGGAGGGGCTTGCACAGGCGAACTTATCAATTTTATCAGCATTATTATCCAGAATAGGATGACTGTTTATTCTGCGCTCACAGCCCAGATCGGAACTCAGCCGCTTCTTACAGGATCACCGATAGTATTTCCTTTTTCGATGGCAGTGGAAGTAGTAGTCAAAAAGATAAGAGGAAACATTTAGAAATTAATCCACACAGGCCGGATCAAGAGATTGCTGATTTATGGTAAGCGTTCACAGGGCACCGCATCTGCTTTGTTGTCGGGCACTTGAAGTACAGGAAGTACGTCTGCATACCCGTACGCCTCGCATCTGCAGCACCCTGTAAACGCCTACAGTTCGGTAGGTTACGGTAAGACGGGCGTTGTAATCCCGTGAACGGTTATGATTTATGAACATTTTCCGCTAAATTTCTTGGTCGGCCTTGCTCATCGTTTCGGCCATTGTCGATCTCTATTATCGTTGATGGTGGGCTGTGCCCACCATCAAAAAATGGCCAAAAACGATGACCCACAATGAAGGATACCAAATATTTTTACATTAAAACTTCTATTCCCTTAAGTAATTCTTCTCTTAATTTTTCTATACCTATTCTTTTAACAAATGGCCTAAGCCTCTTTTCTTTAGGCAAGGCATTTTTCTTATAGTACTCAAGTATCCTTCCCACCAGTGGCGCCACATCTTCTACCTTGATCATTTTGGCCAACATTTCCCCTGAAAATGCCGGCCAAGAACCACAACCCCCTACCATAATTGTCGCACCTTGTTTCTCTGCACTAATGGCGGAAATTGGGCAATTCAACATACACCTTCCGCACATCTTACATTTTTTTTCGCTCACCACTGCCTTTTTCTGTTTATTGAGAGTGATTGCCTTCACTTTACAAACTTTTATGCACTCACCACAACCGTCGCATTTATCTCTATCCACATATGGTTTTAGCCTTCCTATAATTCCTATGTCATTAAACTGCGGACGATTGCAGGGAAACGGGCAACCCGAAACAGCTATTTTAACCGCACCAGGTAGCTCCATCTCTCCAAATTTTTCGTCCAGCTCCCTTGCCAAAGCTACTGGATCCCATGTACAATTTTTACATCTCTCCCCTACACAACAGATAACATTCCTGACCCTAAATCCTGCGGACCCTCCCCTAAGATCCACAGCCTCAAGTCTTTTCAGTGCATCCTCAACACCTTCTTCCTTTATATCAAACAGTAAGACCTCTTGCCTCACCGTCAGGTGAACCTCGCCTGCACCATAGTCCTTGGAAATATCCTTTAGCGCTTGAAGCTGCTCTATACTCAAAGAACCAGCCTTTACACGCACCTTAATTTCATACTTTCCATCTGTTTTTGTTAAATATGGTCTTTTTTTGTCCATTTTTTCCCCTCAACTACTCATAAGTTTTGTCAAAAAAATAAATGCTGTTCCCCTGTACCCTATACCTTTTCCATAACCCCTCCTCGATTGTTATGTATATAGAATTTTTATCAAGAAGAAAATAAAAATATGGCAATAAATCTGACATCACTGCCATTAGAAAAGATCATACGCTCAAAAAAATTTGTTGACAAGACAGTAGTCCAGACATATTTTGAAAATTGTTACAGAGACTGGATTGCAATTAATTTTTGGGAATATTTTCCTCTAATGTAAAAATTAAATATAAAAAATTCCGTAAATCTGTATGTCGCCATTGAATAAAGCATGAAAAAGTAATATAGAAGAACGCCCCTGAGCTAAGTAGCAGGCAGAAAGTATTATTAACTACTCAAAAATCATTACTAAGCTACTAAAAATGAAAAGGAGAAAAACATATGAAAATCGCGATTAGTGCAACGGGAAAAGATCTGAACTCTACGATAGATCCCAGGTTTGGAAGGGCCAGCTATTTTATAATAGCGGACACGGAATCAGGAAACATAGTCAACGTTATCGATAACTTGGCAGCCCAAAATGCCGGTCAGGGAGCAGGTATTAATGCCGGTACTCTTGTAGCCGGATCAGGTGCTCAGGTGGTCTTGACAGGACAAATAGGACCAAAGGCCTTTGAAGTTCTTCAGGCAAGTGGGATTAAGCTGATATCAAACGTAAGTGGAACTGTCGGGGAAGCTATAGAACAGTATAGGAAAGGGGCCATTCCATCACCGGACGAAGGTCCCAGTGCTGCGGCAAATTCAGGCAAAACCTTTGATCCATCGTTTGGTGGTGGCGGAACGGGCGGCGGCAGAGGTCGTGGTATGGGCGGTGGTGGCCGTGGCATGGGCGGAGGAGGCAGAGGTCGCGGAATAGCCGGCGGTGGCCGCGGAATGGGCGGCGGTGGCGGCGGTGGAATGGGCGGTGGTAGTGGAATAGGCGGTGGTACGAGCAAAAACTCAAAAAGTTAAGGCACCTAAGGACAGATAAGTATAAAGGAAATTATTATGAAACTTGCAGTGGCAAGTGGAAAGGGAGGGACCGGTAAGACAACGGTCTCGGTGAGCCTGGCTCTGGCAGCCAGAGGACCTGTTCAACTTCTGGACTGTGATGTGGAGGAACCAAATGCCCATATCTTTCTTAGCCTTTCAATTGAACAGAAAAATAGATGTACTCTCACAGTCCCATCTGTAATTGAAAGCAAATGCACATATTGCGGCAAGTGCCGTGACATATGCAGATTCAATGCTATTACGGTCTTTAATAAAATCATAATGACCTTCCCTGAACTCTGCCACTCCTGCCGTGGCTGCTTTCTGATCTGTCCTGAGGATGCTCTGGCTGAAACAGAGCGGGAAATCGGGTTTGTCGAAAAAGGCCATGCCAACGGGATATCCTTTGTGCAAGGCAAATTAAGGATAGGCGAAGCCATGTCCCCGCCTCTTATAAAGGCGGTAAAGGCAGAGGCAGAAACTTCGTCCGAATGCTTGGTTATTCTGGATTCGCCGCCAGGAACCTCGTGCCCGGTGATCGCTACCGTGAATGATGCAGACTATACATTGCTTGTTACCGAACCCACGCCCTTTGGCCTCCATGACCTCAAGCTGGCAGTGGGAATGCTCAGAAAGCTCAAGCGGTCCTTTGGTGTAATCCTTAATCGCTCGGACTTGGGAAATGAAGATGTTGAAACGTGGTGCGGGCAGGAAAATATACCTATACACCTGAAGATCCCTTTTGACCGTAAGATTGCCGAAGGTTACGCTAGAGGAGAGCCCCTTATTGTAAGCAGGCCGGACCTGCGCAGCAGCTTTGAGTCCTTACTGGAGGAACTTGTACAATGAGGGAAATCCTGATCTTGAGCGGTAAAGGGGGCACCGGGAAAACTACAGTGCTTGGTTCTCTGGCAGCACTCGTACCCAACACAGTTCTGGCTGACTGTGACGTAGATGCTGCAGATCTGTATCTGCTGCTTAATCCAAAAATCAAAAAGGAAACAGAGTTCTGGTCCGGTGTAACTGCGGAGGTGGATCCATCATTATGTACTGCATGTGGGATCTGTGAAGAACTTTGTCAGTTTGATGCAATAAAAATCCTCGAATCAGCTGAGGTTGATCCCCTGTCCTGTGAAGGATGCGGAGTCTGTGCTGAATTTTGCCCGGAAAAGGCCATAAATCTCAAGGACAATCTGTGCGGTTCATGGTTTATTTCAGATACTGATTATGGGCCAATGGTCCATGCTCAACTTGGTATGGGGGAAGAAAATTCCGGAAAGCTGGTCAGCCTGGTAAAAAAAGAGGCCAGGGCCATTGCTGAGGAAATGAAGGCCGACTGGATACTGGTTGATGGATCACCCGGCATCGGCTGTCCAGTGATAGCGTCTCTTGCCGGTGCTGACCTGATACTCGTGATTACAGAACCGACAAGATCCGGACTCCATGACCTCAACCGCGTGGTAGACCTTGCGGAACACTTTAAGATCCCTACATGCGTATGTATAAATAAATCAGACCTGAACCAGGAAGTTGCAGAAAAAATCCAGGAGACCTGTTTAAAAAGACAAATTTCCATGTTGGGTCTGATTCCATTTGATCCTGAGGCCGTGTCAAGCGTGGTTGCGGGCAGACCCCTGGTAGAAAACTCAAACGGGCCGGGTGCCATGGCTATCAGAGAAATCTGGAAAAAATTAGAAAAAATTGCCCTTAGGTCCGGGTAAAAAATAAATTGGTAGAATTTACGCCCAGATTTGCCATAGATTTAGTCGATCTGATTGAGCAAAACCGCAGGCATAGCAGTGTTATGTTGAGGATTTTGTGATTGAGGATCGATTAAAGATGTGGTGAAGATGGGATGCAAAAATGCCAAATTATTTTTTACCAGGTACTTAATCAGAAGAAAAAGTAGAAGTGCATGGTGCAAAATATCCGTTAATAGGATAAATTAGTCATCATCTTTAACAGTGGCTGCAGGGTTTTGGCCAAAAGAAATAATTATAGGGAGAATAAACGATTGAAGGAAAAACCAGCAAATCCTAGGACAAATCCTGTTCTTGAGGAGCAGGACGAAAGGATTAAGGAAAAACTACGGAATATAGACTATAAAATCATGGTAATGAGCGGCAAGGGCGGTGTTGGCAAGAGCACTGTATCCATAAACCTGGCAATCGGGCTTTCCCTTGAAAATTATTATGTGGGCCTCCTGGATGTAGATCTGCATGGGCCTAATGTGCCCAAGATGTTGGGTGTGGAAAGAGGAGAGCTTCAACAGCGGCCGGATGGCACGGTTGGACCTGTTTACTACTCGCCCAATCTGAAGTTTATGTCTATAGAACCCCTTTTGCCCACAAAAGACTCTGCGGTCATATGGCGTGGTCCCCTCAAAACATCTGCTATAAGGCAGTTTGTTTACGAAATCGAGTGGGGAAAGCTCGACTATCTGATAATTGACGCACCACCGGGGACTGGTGACGAGCCGATGACTGTGGCTCAGACCATAACCGACGCCTATGCAATAGTAGTAACTACGCCCCAGGAAGTATCACTTCTGGATGTCCGGAAATCCATAAGCTTTTGTAAACAAATAAACATGCCGATCTTAGGCATTGTAGAAAATATGAGTGGCATGATCTGTCCACACTGCGGCAAGGCTATAGACATTTTTAAAAAAGGCGGTGGAGAGAAGCTGGCTAAAGAGTTGGATATTCCCTTCCTCGGACGCATCCCTGTTGATCCGAGGGTCGTTACCACAGGGGATGCCGGGCGGCCGATTATTGCTTCATACCCCAACAGCAATACAGCAGATGCCTTTCAAAAAATTGGAAGAAACGTAATTAATGTCACTCAGGCCCTATCTGAAGAGAATAAGGAAAAGAAAGAGGAATCGAATACATGAAAATTGCAATACCAATTGAAAACGGTATGATGTGCAGCCATTTCGGCCATGCGGCCCAATTTGCTATAATAGATGTTGAGGATGGAAATATCGCCAAAACCCAACTCCTTGTACCTCCTGCCCACGAGCCGGGCGTACTGCCGCAATGGCTTCACGAATTGGGAGCTACACATTTAATATGTGGAGGAGTTGGAGGCAGGGCCGTGGAAATAATAGAGGCTGCCGGGGTACAAGTCATTGCAGGTGTAACCACCGCTGACCCTGCGCGGCTAGTGGAGGACTTCCTTGCCAACCGCCTCAAAGGTATAACAGGCTCCACATGTCCAGGACATGGCGGGGAAGGTCACCAGCGTCAACATTAAAAGTTTGTCACCGTGGGGAAGACTTTGAATGTTGAATGTTGAATGCTAAATTAAATAATTTCTTTCTTCCTTAATTCAAAATTCAAAATTTAGAATTCAAAAAGGACAAACTCCCTCACGGCAACCAGGGAAGAAAAGCTTCCTCTGAGAATACGTGATAAATACGGGAGTCAATCTTGACCTGACGGTAAATGCCTTCAGATTGTACGACCTGAATGACCCGTTCGCAGTTGAGAAGTCGGGCGAATCGCTGAAGCGGCTTTGACACTTTAAGATTTTCCAATTTAACCTCGACCATAAGCCAGGGGGTATTGTCTAGTGTAATTAAAGCATCCACTTCGCGCTTTTCCCTGTCCCGCAGATACCATAATCTAAAGTCTCCCAAGCCAAAATCAGTCCAGACATGGCATGCCTTAAGAAGATGTGATATGACAAAATTTTCAAACCGGGCGGCTTCATCCCGAACTTCGGACCAATCCCAGAAATAATATTTTTTCTCGCGTTTGATAGCTTTTTGCAAACGATGACTATATGGCCTTATGCCGTAGATATAGTAAAGGCGCTCAAGATATTATCTGAAAACCTATAGCCTCAGGTCAACTGATGGACTATATTTTGGATAGGCATCAAGACTTTTCAGCGATACTATTGGTGACTGTGCTGTTAATCGCTATGATAAGGGCCTATATTGCAACCAACTTGACTATAGAATCGCCCTTGTATCAGGAATGCAAGTGTCTGTGAGGAGTTCTGTATGGAAAAGGGAAAGGCCGCTGAGACCCTGACAAAAGAGCTTGAGCAACTACTGCGGAACAAGATGGAGCCACTTTTTGAACGTTACGGCATGGACATCAAGGATCTGCTTACTCCCCTTAAATGGAAGCCAGTGGTCCTTATAATCGGCAACTACTCATCTGGAAAATCGACCTTTATCAACGAAATCCTGGGAAGCCAGATCCAGCGCACTGGTCAGGCACCTACTGATGACAGCTTTACCATCCTGGCCGCACCAGAGCCCAACGAACCGGAAGGAGAAGTACCCGGTAGCACAGTAGTAAATGATGAGCGTCTCCCTTTTGCTTCTCTGAGGCACTTTGGTGAAAGCCTTCTATCCCATATGCGTTTAAAAAGGGTAACCAATACTCCCATACTCCAAGATCTTGCCATCATAGATACCCCGGGAATGCTGGATTCGGTCACAGAAAAAGATAGGGGCTATGACTACCTTGGTGTAGTGGGAGAATTGGCAAAGCTGGCAGACCTCATCATCCTGATGTTCGATCCCCATAAGGCAGGAACAATAAAGGAAACTTATCAGGCCATCCGGAGTACTCTCCCTGGCTCCACCGGAGAAGACAGGGTCATTTATGTACTGAATCGGATTGACGAATGCGAAAGCGTGTCCGATCTATTAAGGTCTTATGGGACCTTGTGCTGGAACCTTTCACAGATGACAGGCAGAAAGGATATGCCAAGGATATATCTTACCTTTGCGCCTCAAGAGGGCAAGGCGCCTCCCACGGGCTTTGAAACATGGATGAATGAACGGGAAGAGCTCAAACAGACTATGAGTTTAGCACCAAAGATGAGACTAAACCACATACTCCAGGAAGTGGATCGAGTCGTAAGGGAACTTGGCCTGGAGATAGAGGCCATGGCCGCCTTTCAGAAACGATTCATTCATAAATTCAAAGGGGTCCTCCGTACATGGGGTATGGCCGCCTTACTGGCCTTTTTCTTTGGAGATCTGGTTATGAAGCTCTTGACCGGTTATCCGGAAACCCCGCTTGCAGGGGCCCTGCTGGCCGGAAATATGAGTTTTGAACATTTCCTTTGGCCGATTGTTTGGGCCATGCTGGTCGTGGCATTAGCTTCTCTGTATGTTCAACGGATACTTTTCCCCAAATTTACAAAAAATACTCTAAAAGACCTTGATAACTTGATCCCTCTTGAGACCGCCTACAAAAAGGATCTCTGGAACAGGGTGAAACACCGAATACAAAAACTCATAGAGGACCAGGCCAGGAGACAGATATTGATTGCACACAGCCGCTACCTTGGAAAGATAAAGCACTTTCTCAATAAAGATCTAAGTCGTTTTTTCGAACGTATTTAGTGTCTGAACGGAAAGGCCGTTCAGACACAATTTTGAATTCTAAATTTTGAATCTTGAATTTAAAAAAGAGAGTAACCTTAGTGCCTTGCCATTTAGAAAAATCTTGGGTTTTATAGTATTTTGAAAAAATTAAACAAATGGAGGCCTTATGTCCGGTCATTCAAAGTGGAGCACAATAAAACATAAAAAGGCGGCATTGGACGCCAAGCGTGGTAAAGCTTTCTCCAAAATCATAAAGGAAGTAACTGTAGCCGCCCGTATAGGTGGTGGAGACCTTGCAGCCAATCCAAGACTGAGGACTGCTATTGCGGCTGCAAAGGCCGAGAATATGCCCAAGGACAATATAGAGCGGGCAATTAAGAAGGGTACTGGCGAACTTGAGGGGGTAAATTACGAGGAAGTCACATATGAGGGTTACGGTCCGGGAGGAGTGGCAATACTGGTTGAAACTATTTCAGACAACCGCCAGCGCACAGTAGCGGATGTGCGGCATCTCTTTGCTAAGAGGGGCGGAAATTTTGGAGAGCCGGGAAGCGTGGCCTGGATGTTTGAGAATATAGGTCTCTTACTGGTTGAGAAGGACAAGGCTGAGGAAGAAACCCTTATGACTATAGCCCTTGAAGCAAATGCCGAAGATATACAAGAGCAGGAATCCGAATGGGAGATATACACCGCCCCTGAAGCCTTTGAAGATGTAAAGTCCGCCCTGGAGGCCAACAGCATCCCTGTACTGTCCGCCGAAATCACCAGGTTACCCGGCAACACGGTCAGTATCGAGGACGAGAAGCAGGCAGGCCAACTCCTGATACTTATGGATGGCTTTGAAGAAAATAGCGATGTCCAGAACGTTTACGCCAACTTTGATATTCCTGATGAAATCCTTGAAAAGGTTAGCTAGGGATGCCAGGAGAAATTATCCTGGGTATCGACCCCGGATCGCGGGCTACCGGTTATGGAATTGTGTCATGGGAGGATAACAGGCTCCATTTCGTCAATGCAGGTATCATCCGTCCGCGCACGGAACTCACCTTTGCAGAGCGGCTCGAAAGACTCTATTCAGGTCTAAAGGAAGTAATAGGTCGGCACAATCCAACAGTTTCAGCAGTAGAAGGCGTCTTTCATTCAGTTAACGCCAAGTCTTCTTTGTTACTTGGTCATGCTAGGGGGGCGGTAATTTTGGCTGCAGTCCATGGAGGTCTCCCTGTATTTGAGTACTCGCCCATGACGGTTAAACAGGCAGTGGTTGGCTACGGCAGGGCAGAAAAGACCCAGGTGCAACACATGGTCAGGGTACTCCTTAACCTGTCCAAAAAACCCGCTCAGGATGCTGCGGATGCCCTGGCTGTGGCTATATGCCATGCCCATTCTTCGGGAAACCGGCCAATACCCGGTTCAGTGAAAAGGTAAGGCTGATGATTGGCTATATCAGGGGCGAGAAACAGGGTCAATGGGACCGGGGTGTGATAGTTGATGTGGATGGGGTCGGCTATGAAATTCAGATGCCCTCTTCATCCCTGGCCAAATTACCTCCATCCGGTAATGAACTGACAGTCTTTACCCACCTTGTGTGGAAGGACGACACGCTTTCACTCTATGGATTCGAAACAATTGAGGCCAGGGACATGTTCAGGCTGTTGCTGGGAGTTTCAGGAGTAGGCCCCAGACTGGCACTGAATATTCTGTCAATGCTCTCTGCTGAAGAACTTTTACAGATATTGGCTAGAGAAGAGAATAAAAGACTCAGGGCCATCCAAGGTATAGGCGAAAAGACCGCGGCAAGACTGTGTATTGATCTAAAGGAAAAGGCCAAGGCCATACTGACAAAGAGACAGTGGGATATGGAATCATCCCCGCATATTGAGCAACCGGGTAAGGGAGACCTGTGGGGTGACGCACTTTCAGCACTTACGCATCTTGGTTATGGTTCATCTGAGACCAAGGCCGTCCTTGCCAGGGTTTTTGCATCTGCAGGTGAAAGTGCAAGTCTTGAAGATTTGGTGAAAAAAGCCCTGCAGAGTCTGGCAAAAAGTCGTACAAAACCGGCATGACAGCAGAAAATATTGCAAATAGACCGAGTGACACGAATCTGAGCCCTGAACCCTTGCAGGAAGACAAACCTTTTGAGCCCGGAATAAGGCCGAAGACCCTTTCTGAATACATAGGCCAACAGGAGGTCAAGACCAGCCTGGATGTATTTATTACCGCAGCAAGGAAAAGAGGTGAGGCCCTTGACCATGTATTGATCCACGGGCAGCCCGGCCTGGGCAAGACCACTCTTGCCCACATAATAGCAACGGAGCTTGGGGTGAACTTCAGATCCACATCCGGTCCTGTGATAGAGAGGCCGGGAGATCTGGCCGCCATACTGACCAATCTACAGCAGGGAGACGTGCTGTTCATTGATGAAATTCACCGGCTGAGTCCCGTGGTGGAGGAAATACTCTATCCTGCAATGGAGGACTTTCAACTGGATCTGATAATCGGGCAAGGCCCCAGTGCAAGGACCATCAAGATCGAGATTCCACATTTTACTCTGGTTGGGGCAACCACCAGGGCCGGGCTACTCTCACCGCCCCTCAGGGATCGCTTCGGCGTAGTGTTGAGGGTGAACTTTTACCAGGATGACGAGCTATGCACAATTGTTAACCGATCTGCCAGGCTCATGGTCATTGAAATTGACCAACTGGGTGCCATGGAGATCGCAAGGAGGTCAAGAGGTACTCCCAGAATAGCAAACAGGCTCTTAAGGAGGGTCCGGGACTATGCAGAAGTCAGGGCCGACGGAAGCATATCCCGTCAGATAGCAGACAAGGCTTTGCGTTTACTGGAAGTTGACCATCAGGGTCTTGACCGTATGGACCGTGAAATTCTCGCTGCCATCATAGACAAGTTCAAAGGCGGGCCGGTTGGACTTGACACCCTTGCCACATCAGTAGGAGAAGAAAAAGGCACATTGGAAGATGTCTATGAGCCCTTTTTAATACAAAGAGGTTACATGCACAGGACCTCCAGAGGCAGGATTGCAACAGATCTTGCCTATGAGCACTTAGATCGTAAGAGAAGGTGATAGAAAAAACCGTTCTGGGTTCAAAGGTTATGGGTTCAAGAGGTCAAGAAAAAGATGAACATCGAACATCGAACGTCCAACATCGAATTTTGAATGGGAAAAGATGAAGAAACAGACTTATGACCTGGAAAAAAGGCTACTAATTAAAAAATCTGAACTACTAAATGATATTTTAGAGAAAACATAAATTTATAATAAATACGAAAGGTTGCAATTTCAATGACTACCATCGTATCACTGGATCCGGAAAAACTTCGTCTGAGCATAGATCCTCAAAGCCTGGGATTTCAACAACTGAGCCAGCTTGAGACTGAGGAAAGGCCTTTAGTGGCCCAGGAAAGAGCCATCCAGGCCCTCACTTTCGGCCTGAAAATGGAACATCCTGATTTCAATATATATGTTGCAGGGATCAATGAAACAGGGCTTTCCGAACTGGCCCGGTCTTATGTAGAGGAAGTAGCCAAAGACGCACACCCTCTGCCTTCTGACTGGTGTTATGTCCACAACTTCCGTAATCCGGATAAACCTTCCGGAGTGGAGCTTCGGGAGGGCAAGGGCCTGGAATTCAAAAAGGACATGGCTGACTTGCTGGATGAACTAAAGCTCCAAATACCTAAAGTCTTTGAAGCCGAGACGTACATCTCCCGGAAGGAAGAGGTGATAAAGGCGTTCAACAAAGACCGGAAAAATGTATTTCAGGAGCTGGATAACAAGGTGCGCAAAAATGGCTTTCTGCTGCAGTCAGATCAGTCAGTCATGATGGTAGTTCCTGCAAAGGAAGACGGTACTGCTCTTACCCCTGAGGATCTGTCAAAGATGTCTGAAGAGGAGCGGAAAGAGCTCAAGGCCAAGAGTGAAGGATTCCACAAGGATATGGGAGATGCCATGAGGCGCATTCAAAAGTCAGAACAGTCCGTGCGCCGGAAGCTGAAAGAGTTGGATCAGGAGGTTGTCGGGCAGGCAGTTAATACTTTACTGGAACCTCTGAAGAAAAAATATGAATCAATCAAAATACTCCGTGACTATTTTGCTGATGTAAGACAAAACGTGGTCCGGCATATGGATGACTTCCGCCCTAAAAGCGAGCCTACTCAGGCTTTGCCCTTTTCATTTCCAGGAGCTGGCCCATCCTTTACCCAGTACGAAGTAAACATACTGGTTGACAATTCAGAGACCAAGGGGGCCCCTGTTATTATAGAAAGCAACCCGAGCTATCCAAACCTGTTTGGTGTCGTTGAGCGAAAGGCCCAGTTCGGTGCCCTCTTTACGGATTTTACCATGATCAAGTCAGGCGCAATGCACCGTGCAAACGGCGGTTATTTGCTCATAAAGGCCCTTGATCTCTTAAAACGGCCTTTTTCATATGAAGCCCTGAAAAGGGCATTAAGAAACAGAAAAATTGAGATAGAAGACCCTGGAGAACAGTTCGGATTATTCACAACCAAGGCTTTGAAACCCGAACCAATCCCTTTGCATATAAAGATAGTACTTATGGGAAATCCGTTCATCTATCAACTCCTTTATAACTATGATGAAGACTTCAAAGAACTTTTCAAAGTCAAGGCCCACCTTGACATCCGTGTTGACAGGAACGAAGAAAGGCTGGAGCAATTCATGCGCTCAACCAAGGCCCTTGTAGAGCGAGAAAATCTCAAGGACATGCACATGAGCGGAGTTGCAAGTTTAATAGAGTTCAGCTCTGAGCTGGCAGGGTCACAGGAAAAGCTCAGTCTAAAAATATCGGATCTTGCGGATTTGTTGCGAGAGGCGGATTTTTGGGCAAGATCTGAAAACAGCGAACTTATCGAGGATAAGCATATCCAGAAGGCAATTGATGAAAAGGCATATAGGTGCAGCCTGTATGAGGATCATCTGCATGAAATGCTCAAGAAAGATATCCTTAAGGTTTCAACAACCGGTAAGGCCGTTGGCCAGGTAAATGGGCTGTCCATCTATGACCTTGGTGACTATATGTTCGGCAGACCCTCCAGGATCACGGTAAACATAGCTCTTGGCAAAGAAGGTGTTGTAAACCTGGAAAGGGAGGCTGATCTCAGCGGCAGTATTCACACAAAAGGCGTGATGATCCTGGCCGGGTATCTAAAGGCCCACTTTGCGGCAGACTGCCCATTAAGCCTCACCGCCTCCATATGCTTTGAGCAGAGCTACGGCATGGTCGATGGAGACTCCGCCTCCGGTGCGGAGCTGTTCGCCCTGTTGTCAGCGCTCTCTGATGTGTCGATTGACCAGGGAATTGCCGTAACCGGGGCTGTCAGCCAGAAAGGAGAAATCTTGCCGGTAGGGGGTGCCACCAGAAAAATCGAGGGTTTCTTTGACATCTGTGAGGCAAGAAACTTGACCGGAGAGCAGGGAGTGATAATCCCGGAGACCAACGTCAAAGACCTGATGCTCAAGCCAAAAGTAGTAGAGGCTGTAAAGCAGGGCAAATTTCAGATTTGGGCCATATCCAAGGTAGAAGAAGGCATGGAGATATTGACAGGCCAACCTGCCGGAATCCCCGGACCTGACGGAAGCTATCCGGAAGATTCAGTATTTGCAAAAGTAAATGACAGGCTGAGGAAACTTGCTGAAGAGGCCAAACTCTTTATGCAAAAAGAAGAGGAAGGGGAGAAAAAATGAAACTTAATATCATCACTTCCCAGAATGAATTGCCGGTAAAAAAAGGATATATGATCTCCTTAATCATAAAGAAACTCAAAGGATATAAAGATGTAGAGGTTCATCTTTTCCTGCCGGAGTGGGATGAGAAAGAAGCCCAATCCTATGACTGGTTGAAACTTCTGGGAGACTCGATAGACAGGAATGCACCTGCTGATCCCATAAGCAGTCGCAAGGTTCTTTTGGAATCATTCACCCTTGAGGAAAGAGATATAATAATAGACTATATGAAGAAACGGTATGTTTCCAGACTGTCCACAATCAATTCACGGCCCTTGGACTTCCCCATTCCTATGGGGCTTATTCCTCTGTCTGAAATCCCGGAAGATAATGATATCGGCTGCATCCGTTTTGAAGAGATCCCTAACTATACCCTCGCCTTTCCTGTGCATGGCCTTTACATTTTAAGCCAACATGAACCCGTAGAGGGGGAAATATAGTTTTTCAGATACCGAAGTAAAAGAGCCAGACTAAATCTGGCTCTTTAATACAATTAAATACAATATGTAAACGTATACAGTTTGGGTTTTTGCCCAAGACGCCTTAAGTGCCCTCCAGTGGGTTGAATGGTCGATATCTTCTCAAGAGGTGCCTATACGCAATCTTTTAATAAAGATGATAGTTCATTTTGAAGAAATTTTATATGTTCATTAATTTCCTCGTTGGAAATAATCTTTACATCGGCGGCCATGGCATCGAGTTCTTTAAGGTCACGACCGATGGCCTTGTGGATTAAGAAAGTTTCCACCTCACTATCTAGCAAACGATGACCGCATCCTCCAACAGTGCCCAGAAAATCATTATTCCAAAAAATAGGAATAGCAAATTTGACCATACCAGCATCGCAATCAATAATCACTGGTTGGCCGGTCTCCTTGGCCTGACTGGTAACATACTGATTAGCCAGAGCGCAGATCGCGCTTGCACCTTGAGGTGAGGATTTTATAGCCGGGCATAGATCATTGGCCCAGGCCGCAAAAGAAGTTATTCTAAATCCCTCTGTATCATATACGCATGCATTAAGGCCGGACCTTTTGTTGAAAGCTTTTTCCAATGCCTCCCATTTTTCAATTGACATAAGCTCTGTTAGTTTCACATTTTTCTCCTTATGCACCATAAACAAGCAACTTTTTCGAGATCATCACCTAAGCATGTATGTTCATTTTCACCAAGTATTCCAAGAGATAAACAAATCAACGTCTACAAATGGACCACCAGACAATTTTCTCCGTAATACTCACTTATTTCATGAATCTGCTGGTGACAATTATTGTAGCAAAAGATATTTTATTTGCAAAATTTTTCAACTAACACCGTATTTGCGTCTAAGTTCGTAGCAAAACCTATTTTATGATAAAAATGTAGGCTTATTTAACCCAACATTCTTAAAAACACATTTTATGGCAAGGCCATGGACATCGAGTGGGCCCAAATTTGCCGAGGATAGATTAAAGATGTGGTGAAGACGGATGCGAAAATGCCAGGTTATTATCCCCCCGGCCCATGGCACCCCACATCGAGCAGAGGTGTGGCCTCGAGTTCACGCCTCATGGCCATGTCAAAGAGGACTCGTTCCTTTTTCTTATCCAGGCCGAGGTTTTGGCGTTTTTGGTTTATTTTATCAATCATCTTATCGGCAAAATCATTTGATGTCTCGGCCATGTCCCACATCCCTCCATAGAGGTTTTCCATCTCTTTAAAGCAATAGTCGGTAACCACTTTGGAGCCTGTTGTAGGAAAGCCCGGCCCGAAGGCCACATAAACACCACTTGAGACAAAGTATTGCCCGATGGATACTGCCTTTTCACTCATCCATTGAGGGGCGCAGCCTACTACCGGAAGATCACTTATGTCTGTGCCAAGACCGCCGGTTTTTACCATTTCGGTGGCGGCGATGAGGATCCGGCTGTTATCCACGCAGGAGCCCATATGCAGCACAGGCGGACATCCAATTGTCTCAAGGACTTCCTTCAGGCCGTCACCTGCCATGCTCAATGCTTCAGGAGACAGGAGCCCTGCGCGGCCCATGCCTGTGGCAGCACATCCGGTAGCCAGTACGATTATGTCATTGGCGATGAGCTCCTTGGCAAGGTCTATATGGACTTCCTCCATAACCCTGTAGTTATCACAGCCGACTATGGCGGCAACTCCGCGGATACGGCCGTTTATAATGTTGTCGTTAAGGGGTTTGTAGGATGCGCGGAAACGGCCGCCAAGGGTATAGCCGATATTTTCATGACTGAAGCCGGCCACTACGTCCATCTGATGTACAGGTATGAAGTGCTTGCCCCTTTCCGGGTATTTGTTGATGGCACGCATTATTATTTCTTTGGCCGTTTCCATGGCCCTGTGCTCGTCGAACTGTATGTGTGTGGCCCCTGGGATCTTGGCCTTGTCAGAGGTCGTGATGAGCTCAGTGTGGAAATTGTCCGCCACAGGAGACAACCCCTGCATGATGCACTGGACATCCACAACCATGGCCTCTACTGCGCCCGTGGCAAGAATAACCTCCTGCTGGATAAAGCTCCCTGCAACGGGAATCCCTCTTCTCATGAGGATTTCGTTTCCAGTACAGCACACACCTGCCAGGTTTATGCCCTTTGCCTTAACTTTTTTGGAGGCCTTGGCAATCTCGGGGTCATTGGCTGCCATAGCCAGGGCCTCGGCAAGAACCGGTTCGTGGCCGTGAACGATGATATTTACTTCGTCCTTTTTGAGGACTCCGATGTTTACCTTGCTCCTTACTGAGACCGGGGTGCCGAACATGATGTCAGACAACTCCGTGGCTATCATGGATGCGCCCCAACCGTCGGCCAACGACAAGCGGGCGGCCTGGAAGAGCAGATTCTTATGTTCCTGGTCCACTCCTATGTGGGTGCGGTGCATTATTTCCACTACCTCACGGTCAATACCCCTGGGAAGGATTCCCAGCCTGTCCCACAGCTCTTGTCTGGCCTTCGGTGCCCTCTTAATAAATGCCAAGGTCCCTTCCTGCTGACCAAATTCACTGAGCAGCTTGGTGCCTACTTCTATTGCGAGATCCCTGGTATCCTTTTCAGCAGGATCTATGCCGAGCATCAGGGCCGTATTTCTTAGTTTGATTGTGTCTTTGATCTCATAGGGGGTTTCACCACGGGCAGTGGCGAGAAAGGCAAAGACTACTCCTCTGCCGTGATCCATATGGGCGGAGGACCCGCCGGCAACCATACGACAGAAATTACGCGCAGCTACCGTGGCCGCATCTGCTCCGCAGACACCTATCATGGTATCCACGCCCTCTATGATCTGGCAAGGCCCCATGTTGCAAATGTGGCAGCAAACTCCTCCCTTGCCGAACAGACACGGTTCCACTGCCCGCATAGAGACCCTGTGGGCCGCGGTTACCACGCCTTCGGCACATGAGTGACACAGCACATCACGATTGGCTTCGCACTGTATGCTGGGGCACCCCCCTTTTTCCTTATCAAAGCGTCTGCTGGTATCCATGACTATTTTTTTGGTTGCCTTGAGAGTTTCGTAAGCGTTCACAGAATTTTTCAGGCCAGACCTGAAATCTGCTTTGCGGCCTGGACTGTATTTTTCATTAGCATGGTTATTGTCATCGGGCCTACACCACCAGGCACCGGAGTTATGGCAGAGGCCTTTTCCTTTATTGCATCAAAATCCACATCGCCGCACAGGATCGCCTTACCCTCAGGGGTCTTGCCTATCCGGTTTACACCCACATCTATCACTACTACGCCGTCTTTTACCATATCTGCCGTGATGACCTTGGGACGGCCCACTGCCACTACAAGGATGTCGGCCCTTTTTGTATGAAATGCCACGTCTTTGGTCCGGGTATGGCATAGGGTAACAGTAGCGTTTCCGCCTTCTCTTTTTTGAAGCAACAGGTTTGCTATGGGCTTGCCTACGATGTTGCTCCTGCCCACAACTACCGCCTCGGCCCCGCTGGTCTCAACCCCTGAACGGACGAGCATCTCCATGATGCCGTTTGGCGTGCACGGCAGGAAACAGGGTTCACCCACTACCATCTTGCCGACATTTACAGGGTGAAAACCATCCACGTCCTTGTCCGGATTTACGGCATAGATGACCTTGCCCTCGTCTATGTGCTTTGGAAGTGGAAGCTGAATAAGTATGCCGTGAAATGCCCGGTCCTGATTGTATTTGTCTATAAGGGCCAGCAGATCGGCCTCACGGATATCCTCAGGCTGGTTATCCTGGATGGAATAAAAACCAAGGTCATGGGCCGTGCGCTGCTTTGCGGTCACGTAGGAGATAGATGCAGGATTTTCCCCTACCAGTATGGTCACAAGGCCCGGTGTTATCCCGTGTTTTTCTTTCATCCTGGCCACTTCGGCCTTGAGTTCTTCCCTTATCTGTTTTGCTATCTGTGTCCCGCTGATTATTTTTGCTGCCATATATCCCTCCCTAAAGTGCTTCTATTCGTATAGAAATAACAGAAGTGAGGCATCCAATCGGCTCTCTTCCTTGCGTAAAGGGAATTGAGGTTCCCCCGAAAACCTCAATTTATACTGCATTTTTCGTAGAAAGACGAGAGTTTTTTCACTAATCCCTTCCCTCAAGACAAAGCATTGCTGCAAGACTGCAAAACAGATTGACAAGTGGAGTGAAAAGTTTTTTGCTCAATCCTATTGAGGTAGATACTCCGCAAGGCTAACCTTCCTTATCAGTTTCACCTTTTGGGTGAAAGATTTAAATACATTTGTAAAGTATAATAGACCAATATTAAAGATAAAATTTCCTTTTTCGGTATTTGAAGTACATAATTTGGGATTAAATATAATTGTACGACAGGTCGATATGAAAGTGTACCCGAAGAAATGCTGAATCCGATATTGTGTTCTATTATGATGTTTTTTCAATAAGAAAGGAGATATATCACCATGAAAAGTGCCTTGATTACAGGCATTACAGGTCAGGATGGCGCCTATCTGGCAGAATTTTTATTAGAAAAGGGTTATGAAGTACATGGTATAAAACGCAGGTCTTCCTCGTTCAACACTGTTCGTGTGGATCATCTTTATAAAGATCCTCACGAAAATGATGTCCGTTTTTTTATGCATTATGGAGATCTCACGGATGCTACGAATCTGCTCCGCATAATCCAGGAAATTCAGCCTGATGAAATCTATAACCTGGCGGCCCAGAGTCATGTCAAGGTCTCTTTCGAAACACCTGAGTATACGGCCAATGCGGACGCACTTGGGACCTTGCGCCTCCTTGAGGCTATCAGAATTCTGAAAATGGAGGAGAAGACACGATTTTATCAGGCATCTACAAGCGAACTTTTTGGAAAGGCCCGGGATATACCACAGCGAGAGACCACGCCTTTTTATCCGCGCAGCCCTTATGCAGTTGCCAAGCTTTATGGATACTGGATCACAGTCAACTACCGCGAAGCGTATAAGATGTTCGCTTGCAATGGGATCCTTTTTAATCATGAATCTCCGATAAGAGGTGAAACTTTTGTAACACGTAAGATCACAAGGGCGGTTGCACGCATCAAGCTGGGCCTTCAGGAAAGACTATATTTGGGTAATCTGGATGCCAAGAGGGACTGGGGTTATGCCGGGGATTATGTGAAGGCCATGTGGCTGATGTTGCAGCAAGAAGGACCTGAGGACTATGTTATTGCCACTGGTGAATCCCATTCTGTGAGGGAGTTCATTGAAAAGGCCTTTGGAGAGATAGGAATAAAAATTGTGTGGGAAGGAAGTGGGGCCGATGAGACAGGCAAAGACAGTGAATCCGGGAGGAGCCTTGTGAAGATTGATCGGGGTTATTTCAGGCCCACTGAAGTGGATTGTCTATTGGGCGATCCCACAAAGGCCTGCTCAAAATTGGGGTGGGAGCCAGTGGTGTCTTTTGATGATCTGATTAAGATGATGGTGCGAGAGGATCTGAAAGAGGCAGAAAAAGACCGGTTATGTAAAAAAGCAGGTTTTTGCACTTACAATCAATTTGATTAGAGATATAAACGGATCAGAACTATGAACAAGACTTCCAAAATATATGTTTCAGGTCACAGGGGCTTAGTAGGCTCGGCTATCCTTCGAAAATTAGGGGAATTGGGATATAGAAATCTTGTCTATAGGACCCACCAGAAACTGGACCTGACAAGGCAGGAGAAAGTCGAAGAATTTTTTGATGTGGAGCGGCCTGAATATGTTTTCCTTGCCGCAGCGAAGGTGGGCGGCATACAGGCTAACAATATCTATCCTGCGGAATTTATTTACAATAACCTGGTCATCCAGACAAATGTTATACACTCTGCGTGGAAGGCAGGGGCCAAAGGGCTTTTATTCCTGGGATCATCCTGTATCTATCCCAAACATGCCCCGCAGCCAATGAAAGAGGAATGTATTCTTACCGGCCGGCTTGAGCCGACAAATGAGCCATATGCTATTGCGAAAATCGCCGGTATTAAGCTCTGCGAGTCCTATAATCGCCAATATGGGACCAGGTACCGCTCAGTTATGCCGACAAATCTGTATGGCCCAAATGACAATTTCGATTTGGAGAATTCCCATGTGCTTCCCGCCCTGATACGTAAATTTCATTTGGCAAAACTGGCTTCCAGGGCCAACTGGGAAGGCATCAAAGAAGACGAATCTCGCTATGGTCCCATCCCGGAAGAAATCCGTGTCGCTCTCAGTTTTGCGTCTCAGAACTCAAATCCCGGACAATCCCCACAGGTTATTTTGTGGGGAAGTGGCAGCCCTCACCGCGAGTTCCTGCATGTAGATGATCTGGCCTCTGCTTGTGTTTTCATTATGGCACTCGATGACAGTGTTTATGATAGTCAAACACAGCCGATGCTATCTCACATCAATGTTGGGACCGGTAAAGAGATAACGATCAGGGAGCTGGCTGAGATTATAAAAAAAATCGTTGGCTATGAAGGCGAGGTTGTTTGGGATCATACAAGACCGGATGGTACCCAGCAAAAATTACTCGATGTCTCAAAACTGACCGATCTCGGATGGATGGCCGGAACAACTTTAACGGAAGGACTCAGGCTAACTTACAAGTGGTACCTTGATCAATTTGCTTAATTTCTCAAGTCCTAAATTAAATCTGTTGATTCAGATCGTCCCCTATCCCACCCCCTATGTCCGTCGGGAGTCCTATACCATCTTATAGAATACTGAGGAGGTTGCCGAACTTTTTTTGTTTGTGTAAAGTCAAAATGATTTTTGGGAGACCGGGAGTGAAAGCCGACGGCGTGGGGTGGTAAGGAAATAATCCTAACATGTTAATGCTTCCAGACCTAAATTGAGAAAACAAAATTTTGGGTTTCAAAGGATGTGAAGGGATACAAAGAATATACTGCCTTTGGCAAAAAGATGGAAAAGATGTTTGAGAAAAATCCGATGATGAAGAAAATGGGCATGGCGGGTAAGTGGGATGGTTTTCCGGTCCAAACAGTGACAAGTATGATGGGTATAACGACCACAACTACCTTGAAGACCATTGAGGAAAAGGCCCTGAGCAAGGATTTGTTTGAAATACCAAAAGGGTATAAAATGCTGGATCTTGAGACCCCACCTTATTAGATTGCCGGTAACTATTCAGGTTGAAGGCTGAAGGATTTCAAGCATTTCGCAACGATCGAACAGAGATGAATCCTCTTTGAGAAATTTGAGCAATTCAAAATATGACCAGTGAAAATCGAATAAAACACATCCGCGATATAGGAATAATTGCCCATATAGATGCGGGGAAGACCACTCTCACTGAGCGTATTCTATTTTATACGGGCAAAACCCATAAGATGGGCGAAGTCCATGACGGCCAGGCTACTATGGATTGGATGCCCGAAGAACAAGAGAGGGGAATTACAATTACCTCTGCGGTTACGACCTGTCACTGGTTGGGGAAAGAGATACACATAATCGATACTCCGGGCCATGTGGATTTTACAATAGAGGTAGAGAGATCTTTGAGAGTACTAGACGGTGTAGTTGGGGTTTTCTGTGCAGTCGGAGGAGTTGAACCTCAGTCAGAGACCGTGTGGCACCAGGCAGACAAGTACAAAGTTCCAAAAATCGCCTTTATCAATAAGATGGATCGGCTTGGGGCCGACTTCCTGGGTGCTGTTGAACAGATGAAAGAACGGTTGGGAGTCTATCCACTTATCTTGACACTGCCTGTTGGTTCTGAGGATTCTTTCCGAGGTGTATTTGATCTTATTAAGGGAAAAATGGTTGTATGGGACGAGGCAACTCAGGGAGTCGAGTTTAAGGAAAGTCCCATACCGGAAGAATATCGGCAAGAGGTATCCAAGGCCAGGGAAAATCTACTTGAGGCCCTTTCCGGCGTAGATGACGCCATAATGGAAAAGTACCTGGATGAGGAGACCATAAGTGACCAGGAATTATACGAGGCCATTAGGCGGGCATGCATTGGGCTCCAGTGTGTTCCTGTTTATTGCGGTTCTGCACTTAAAAACAAGGGAGTACAGCTTTTACTGGACGGCATAATCAGATATCTGCCGAGTCCTTTGGATGTGCCACCGGTAAAAGGCATAAATTCTGTTACAGACACTGTTGAAAAACGTCTCAGTCAAGATAATGCCCCGCTTGCTGCTCTTGCTTTTAAAGTCCAGATGGACCAGGGGCGGAAGATGACCTATGTACGTGTCTATTCCGGAAAATTAAGGGCGGGAGATGAGGTGTGGAATCCTGGGAAAAGGCTTAAGGAAAAGGCCGCCAGGATCTTGCAGATGCATGCCAACAAGAGAGAAAGGATCAAAGAGGCCGGAGCAGGTAACATAGTGGCTGTTATGGGTCTTAAGTATACTTCAACAGGAGACACACTTTGTGATCAGAAACACCCTATACTCCTTGAGCCAATTGAGACCTACCAGCCTGTGATCTCTGTCGCTGTGGAGCCCAAGACTATAGGACATCAAGAAAAAATAGATTCGGCTCTCAATAAGTTGTCTGAGGAAGATCCTACCTTCAAGGTCAAATTTGATGAAGAAACTGGCCAGACAATTATCTCCGGTATGGGAGAGCTACATCTGGAAATCCTGGTCCACAGGCTGCTTAGAGAGTTTAATGCCTTTGTAACAGTGGGTAAACCTCAAGTGGTCTATCGGGAGACTATCCAAAAGTCCATTACGATAGAAGAACGATTCGACCGTGAGATAGGCGGCGGACGTCAGACAGCTACTGTAGTCATCCAGGTCTCTCCCAGAGAAAGGGGGGATACCAATCGTGTGGTCAGTAAGCTGGAGCCTGAAAGCCTGCCCGAGGGTTATGAAGCTCTTATTTTGGAAACATTAGAACAGAGACTCGAAAGCGGCGTTTTAAAGGGTTTCCCCATAATAGACGTTGAGGTAGTATTAAAAAATGCTGTCTTTGAAGAAGGTTTCTCTACCGATGTGTCTTTCAGGGCTGCAGCTTCTATAGGGCTGCAACGGGCCTGTGGACAGGCTGATCCGGTGCTCCTTGAACCCATTATGGGCTTGGAAGTGTTGGTACCGGAATCATTTATGGGTGATGTAATCGGAGATTTAAACAGTCGTCATGGCAGAGTCGAACAGATTGAGCCGAGGGGACCAATCCAGGTTATTAAGGCAATTGCTCCGCTTTCCAGAATGTTTGGCTATTCCACAAAACTCCGGTCCATATCCCAGGGCAGAGGTACCTTCACCATGGTATTTTCCCATTATGATCCTGTTTCTTAGTGTAGTATGATGGGTAGTATATCTTTTTTGCACTTTTGCATTTTTGATTTGACAAGAGGCCTAAATAGTACAAATATTTATATGTATTTTTACTCACTTGTTAAGCTATTTGTGGAGGCAAGGATATGAAAAAGATGCGGATCTTGAAAAATGAATGGCCAAGCTTTGTTAAAGATTTTAATCGTCAAAATCAGTTCAGAAGGGCCAGTCTGACCCTTGGAGAAGACATAGTAGTTGGAGAACCCGGTCTGCCCCTGGTTGGTTTAGACTATGACCCGGAGGCGCGAAAAGTAGATATCTATTTGGGAGGCATGGATATTGAGAATCTGGCCCACTTGAGCCATAGTGTCGAAGTACCCAGGGCCTTTTATCTCATCAGGGACGAAGAGGCCTCTAATCCGGTAGTGGGGATGCAGATCCAGGGACCTCCAGGGACAAGTATGGCCTATGTGATGTTTGAAGATGAGACGCCGGAAAATGTAAAATGCCAGTGGGTAACCAACGTGGCCTATAGCCTCTTTGAGATGAGAGGAGGAAAAGTTCATGGCGAGGAACAGAAAGACTGGTATGATGCCGAGACGCTCATAGAAGAAACTATTATACCTTTTGTGGAGTAATCTCTGTTCAGAAGCCCGCAGACTATGGGATTTTTAAAAGACAGTTTTAAAGAATCAGGCGCTGCTCTTGATAAAGCAAGGCCGGCGGATGAGACCCTGAAATGGGTCCAGAACCGGTTTGACAGCCTTGGAGTGCCTATTCTTCAGGATACCGAACGTATAGACAAAGGCAGGTTGGGAATACCGGTATATGTGAGCAGGTATAGCCCGTCTGTCAGTCGTCTGACCGGTACGTCCAGGCAGATGGGTAAGGGTGCTACTCCCGTCCAGGCAGAGGCAAGTGCAGTGATGGAGTTGGTAGAACGCTTCAGCCTTTTTAACTTCGTGAAAGAAAGGGAACACAGGACTTGCAGGCGCATGGACCTTGAGGCCGGTGCAGTACCTCTGGAAGACATGCTTAAGGCACTGCACCTTAAATACCATGATGGAGAGGCTATCTCAAAGGCAGGCAGGTTGATTGAGACCCTGACTTTTGATTGGGTAAAGGCTTTTTGCCCCACCGACGGAGGAAAGTTCTGGCTCCCTTTCTCGTGGTTTTGGCCTTTAAACGAGTATAATGGCTCAGCTTCCGGGAATTCATTTGAAGAAGCAGCCGTCCAGGCCCTTTCAGAGGTAGTTGAACGTCATGTCTGTTCCATCATTACCCATAAAAAGCTGTCTACTCCGACCATAGAACTTAATACCATCAAAGATCCTGTTGCCAGAGAACTTTTGACAAAATTCCAGGGCCTGAATATAGAGCTGGTGCTGAAAGATTTTTCTCTTGATCTCGGTATCCCGACAGTTGGAGCCATTGCCTGGGATCCATCGACTTTTCCATCCAGTAGCGAGATAGTATACACTGCCGGGACAGCTCCTGATCCTCAGCGAGCGGTAATAAGGGCACTTACAGAGGTGGCACAACTGGCTGGAGACTTTGATAGAGAAGGTGAGTATGTAGAGAGCGGACTTCCTAAATTTTCGAGCCTGGATGAGGCCTCATATGTGCTTGATAATCCTTCTCAAGTCTCTGTAGAATCCATGCCGAATTGTAGCTCGGAAAACTTCAGGCTCGAGGTTGAAGGGCTGTGCAAGGCCCTGGCAGATATCGGCTTAAAGGCATATCTGGTTGATATCACAGACCCTGAGCTGGCTGTTCCTGCAGTATATGCAGTAATCCCTGGAAATCACTTCAGGGACCGTACCAGAAATCTTGATGTGGCATTCCATTGTGCCCGCCTGGTTGACTCGACAGAACATCCACAAAAGGCACTCTCTATCCTGACTACCATAGACGATCTGTACTCAGAACGATATGATACAGCCTTTTATACCGGACATGCACATGAACAGCTTGGGGATTATGCTGAGGCGCTTAAATGGTACAACAGGGCATTTATGCTCAATCCCGCCCCTGAGGAAGTGGCAAGCATCTATTGCCATCGCGGGGTATGCTATAAGGAATTGGAGGATTTTACCAAGGCGATAGAGGAGCTTGAGCGTGCCAGGGACTCGAATCCGGAGCTCAAGGAAATTCATAATCTTCTGGGATACTGTTTTTATCGTATAGGGAAACACGTCAAGGCCATAGATGCCTTTGAGCAGGCGATATCCATCGATCCGGGATCTGCAATTGATTATGCCAATATAGCCAGCAACCTCCAAAAATTGAACATGAAGGATGCGGCAATCAGGTGGTATGAGATGGCCCTTGAGTTAAATCCGGACCTCAGTTGGGCCAGAGATAAGATGCAGGAACTTCAGGCTCTTTCTTAGGATTTATTTATATTTGGGAGATGCCATAGTATATTTTGGAGTGTAACTATCTTTAATCAGGGAGAAATATCCTGTAAAGAATTTTCGACAGAGGAGTCTGGTTTTCTTGACAAAAAATTTATGTTATAGTATGCATTCACTAAATTTTAAGCATGGATATGCCTTGCTGCTTGTAATCATGCAAACTAATTCTTTAAGGAGGACAATATGGCAGATCTTGATTTTGGAGGAACGACATACGACATTGACGAGGACGGTTTTCTCCTGGGGGGAATCGACGCATGGGACCGTAATTGGATGGACTATGTGAAATCGACAGAGGGTATTGAGGAAATAACCGAAGAACATTGGGCGCTTGTAAATGTGCTCCAGGAGTACTTCAAGAAGAACGGTATTGCACCTATGGTACGTATCCTCTCGAAGGCAACAGGTTTTCCCTTAAAGAAAGTCTATGAACTATTCCCGTCCGGCCCTGGTAAGGGAGCCTGTAAGATGGCTGGCCTTCCGAAGCCGACTGGTTGTGTCTAGGTCTTTAATCCTTTCGCCGTAAGGCGAGATAGACTGACTGATAAGCCCTTACCAAAAAGTGAGGGCTTTTTTTATTGGAGGGCTTTTGGTTTTCCGGGATTCTGCTGTGTTAAATCATATTGGTGAAACCCTTCAGTTTGCGATAATCGTAGGGTTTTTAATTTGTTGTGTTTTTTTACAGGCTGTTCCAGGTTATTCAAAGTCATATCCCATATGTTCATACGATCAACTGCTGAAAGACTTCGCTCCGTTATCCGCTACAGTTGCTGGAGTTTCCGGATACTCCTTGATATTGGACAAGGGGAAGGTCCATGGTGTCAATGTAGGGGATCTTTTTGATGTATATGGCAAAGGGGCCCCGGTTATCGACCCTGATGACGGTGAGATAATTGGTTATATTAAGAAACCGTTGGCTACCATTCGAGTAACTCAACTTGAAGATAGCAAATCTATATGTGAAGTAGTAACCGCCCAGGGGCCCCTGAGTGTCGGACAGCCGGCAATGCGGTACAGTGACATGGCAGCTGCCTTTGTGGCTGGATCAGATCTCAGCTCTGCCAACGAATTGCGCCAGGACTTAGAACATGCCTTCCCGGATCTTATTTGGTTGGATCCCTCTGACGTCCCTTCCGATGTGCTAGACCCTCAGTCAATGAAGACATTGGGTATTGTTTTACTTTTTGCTTTAGAGCAGGATGGGTTGAAAGTCTATGGTCCTGATCCGGTTCTTTTACATGAGTATCCTGTTTCTAGAACAAATAGTTCTGAAAGACAAAAATACAGTACAGATACCTTTGAAGAAGTAGGTTATGTGGAACACCGGTATGACACCGGAAACCGAAAATTCAAGACACATCTCAAGTCCTTTGATTTGGACAAAGCGCGACTTGTGGGACGTCTGCCGGAAAACGCGATTCAGGTTGATATCCTTGACCTCAATGGAGACGGTGAGCTTGAGATAGTCTATCTTTTGCCATCAGGTCTATATGTCGGCCATTATGGAAGTCCGGGAGAACTTGCCTTTTACCGGTTTTGCGGGCCTGGACGTCTGGTTGGTTTTTCCGCAGTAAAAACTCATGGATGGATAGTGTTAAATGCCTTGCTGGATGGAGCAGGAATGCGCTCAATGTTGTTAAGTTGCCAGGATTTTACACTAAGCCTGATAGAGGATGATATTAATTTGTGGCTTGTCTTTGTAGATAGGGACGGAGATGGTTTAAAGGAGTCACTTCTGGGGCAGAGTTTCGATGCTGATGTTATGTTTGGGGCAAAGGTCTATCTTATGGAACCCGGTCATGAGGGCATTAAGTACAGGCACCGCATAGCAAGCCCAAAGAATTTTTCTGTAATCAGATCAAGCTGGTCAGACCTGAATGGAAATGGCAATCCGGAACTCTGTACAATCGGCTATAGCGGCAAACTTTGCGTCTATGAAATGGAGCGATTGCTTTGGTCGTCTTCAAATCGGGTTTCCCCTCAGTTGCCGGAAGGTGGTTTCCCAAAATGGTTTATTTCTGCTGACGTGGATGGAAATGGTCTGCCGGAACTGTTGTTCCCCGGAGTGCCCAGGGAAGAAAGCACGTTGGCAGGGGACTGGCTTATGCTTCTTGGGTGGGAAGACGGGAAATACATCCTTAAGTCAATGATGCAACCCGTTGAGGCAAGTATATGCGGTCTTGTTGCGGTTCAAAATCAATTGATAACAGGAATTGCCCGGCCGGCTCAAAAACTTGACGGAAAAGGTGAGAGCTTCTTGTATTCGCTTGGCCGATTCGGCGTAAGTCATCACATAGCTGAGTAATGGAGCCGCTCAATGGATTTAACGAAGGCATCCTCCATGGCCTTTATTCGTTCTTGATATTCTGGCCCGGAGATTTTCGCTCCTTTTAGGCCTCCTCTAAGGTTTATTTCACCCAAATAAGTGGTCCCGTCCGTGGTAACCATGAGGTCTATGTGAGTATTGGGGAATTTTCCCCGTTCCATTACCTTCCTGCAGAGATCGCATTGATCAGATGAAAGCTTGTGCTCACCACTATTTCCGCCGCAAAACATGTTGTTGCGAAATGAGTGGGGGTTGCTCCGCCAATAGGCCTCGGAATAATCTCCTATTATTACGACCCTCACATCGATCGCCGTCTCCATAAAAGGTTGTACGACAAAGGGATAGGCAAGAGAGCCAAAACATACCTGATTATAAGCATCTTCGATTGATGACCACAGATGTATGCCCAGGCCGCAATTAAAACGATCCTGTTTTGTGACTACTGGTCCAATTTTTTCCCGCCCATAGGTATTTATTTGTTTGATCATGTCCTGGCGGTCCCTGGCCACAAAGGTATGGGGTACCATCCACTCTTTATAGACCATGGCCTGCAGGCACTTTGACCTGCTGAGTTGCTGGGCTAGTGCCGGAGGAAATAGCCGGATACCGCGCTCCACAAGGTCCAGAAACAGGACTTGCTCTGTGGGCTTGATGTTTAATAGTCCGACCACTGTGTCTCCAGTCCCAAGCTCTGAAAGATGTGTTCTGAAAGAGCGGTTGTCTGTGAGAATAAGTGGGGGGCGATTAGGATTCAAAAAAGCATCTCCAGAAACCTGTTATGGAATTCGCTTAGATCTGCCTGGCACTCCCCGCAGTAAAGTTTTACTTCTCCTAGAATTCTGGAATCATCGTTAAAAGGAGTAAAGCTTCCGTCGGCGTTTTGGACATATCGCGTAGTGAGCTTCACTTCCTCTGCTATTTGGTAAAAGTTCCATTCATTTCCGCAGTGTGGACAAATTATACGGCGACCCAGGTGTGGGTTTACTTGGGTATGGATATGGATAGAACTGGGCTTAGCCTTTTGAGAGTTCTTGTTTTTGGAAATTGCTATGGTCATATTTGATATCTTACTCCTAATTTGATAACATTTCCATAACCATTTAATATAAAGTCCCACAAAAGAAAAATCTACTATTTCGTGAGCCTCTGCTGCATAAATTATTTGCAGTGCCGGGCTATATGACTTAGAGTTCTACCGTCAGTTGAATCTGGCTAAAAAATTGCTAATAGGAGGATTGCGGGTGTTTCATCGTCCATCATATCTGTCAAATATTGAAAGAAAAGCTGTAATTTCTCGTTTTTGGGAAAAGGATCCGTCTCTTTGGGCCAAGGATCCGGAGGTTCAAAAACAGATCACAAATCGTCTTGGCTGGCTGGATGTTATTCCAAAGATGAGAGAAGCCCAAGGAGAAATAGAAGGTTTCGCACAAGATGTGAGACAGCGAGGCATCAAACGGATAGTGCTTCTTGGCATAGGAGGGTCCAGCCTTTGCCCTCTGGTTTTGAGTCAAGTTTTCGGGTCTCAGGAAGGATTTCCCATATTGAAGGTCCTTGACACAACCGATCCTGATGAGGTGGAGAATGTTGCCGGAAGCGGAGACTGGAATTCAGCGCTCTTTTTAGTGGCCAGTAAATCCGGTACTACAGTGGAACCTAATGCCCTGTTTAATTACTTCTGGCCATTGATGGAGAAGGAGGTGTCTGATCCTGGTTCACATTTTGTGGCGATTACAGACCCGGGAACTTCCTTGGAAAAGTTGGGAAATGACCGTGGTTTTTTGAAGATTTTTCTTAATCCTTCTGACATAGGAGGAAGGTATTCAGCACTTTCTTACTTCGGACTGGTTCCGGCGGCCCTGTTGGGGGTGGATATTGGCAAGCTCCTTCAAAGGGCCGAGGAGATGATCAGCAGGTGTGGTCCGGATATGCCATTGGATAAAAATCCGGGATGTATGCTTGGGGAATTCTTGGGAGAGTTTGGGGTTCAAAGCAGGGACAAGTTGACCATCCTTGCTGACTCACCCATTAAATCCTTTGGCCTTTGGTTAGAGCAACTTGTGGCAGAGAGTACCGGCAAAGAGACCAGAGGTCTGGTTCCCATTATTGGCGAATCCACCGGGATTCCAGGATTTTATGGTGGAGAACGTATTTTTGTCTACCTGAGGATAAAAGGGACCCCAGGAGAGGATTCCCTGGAAGGTTTTATGTCAGAGCTACGAAAGGCTGAATTTCCTGTCTATGAGTTATGGCTGGAAGATCTGTATGACCTGGGAGCCCAGTTTTTCCTATGGGAGATGGCGACTGCCCTGGCCTCTCATTTTTTTGATGTTAATGCCTTTGATGAACCGGATGTCAGGCGTTCAAAAGAAAAGACCGGAGCAATCCTCGATGTCTATCGCGCTGAAGGCAAGATGCCCATAAAATTCTGGGTAGATCCAAACAGTCAAATGCATTTCCGGGCTTCAGAGATGCTGGCCGCGTCTATGAAGAGCCTTCCAAGGGCCTTGAGAGACATATTCCATGTCCTGCCGACCTGGGGCTATTTGGCATTTCTCCCTTATTTGCCCTATGATCCGGAGATGGAAGCAATAATAGAGGAGATGCGATATTTTGTGAGAGAGAAGAAAGGATGCGCTACGACCATGGGCTATGGCCCGAGGTATCTCCATTCTACAGGCCAGATTCACAAAGGTGGCCCTAGTTCTGCGGCTTTTTTGATCTTTACTCGAAAAAGGGCAAAAGACTATCCGGTAATCCCGGATTTCGGTGTCTCTTTCTGGCATATCCAGTTTGCCCAGGCGGTTGGAGACTTCGATGCCCTTTCTGATGCCCGGTTTAGAGCTATCCATGTGCACCTTCCCTCTGATTACCGGTTGGGATTAAGGAATTTCAGCAAGGTCCTTTCAAGATCATTTCGTATAAAGTAAGGAAGGATGTATGATAAAAGCAGGCTACTAACAGTAGCTCTACTTCTCCTTGGCCTCTGGATACTTGGCGTCACTGGTTATGTGATCATCGAGGGCTGGGGTGTCCTTGATGCCGTTTACATGACAACCATATCACTAACTACTGTGGGGTATGATGAGGTTCATCCCTTAAGTCAGGCAGGACGCATATTTACCGCTTTGCTGATTGTCATGGGTGTAGGTTTTTTTTTCTATGCCCTTGGGTTACTGGCAGAGGCAATTTTTGAGGGACATCTTAAGGGACTCCTGGGAAAAAGGAAAATGGAAAAGACCATTTCCAAACTGAAGCAGCACTTTATTATCTGTGGTTATGGAAGAATTGGAATGTCAATATGCAGGGTACTTAAAGAGCGACAGTATCCCTTAGTGATAATAGAAAATGTTCCTTCTGTTATACAGGACATAAAAATAAATAATCTTTTGTATGTAACCGGCAATGCGACCCATGACGAGATCCTGATTCAGGCAGGTGTTGAACGGGCAAAAGGAATTATCTGCGTATTAAGTACTGACGCGGATAACGTGTACATCACTCTCACGGCCAGATCGCTGAATCCCGGGCTGTCGATCGTGGCCAGAGCAGATGATGCCAATGCGGAAAAGATGATGATCCAGGCAGGGGCAAATCGAGTCATCTCTCCATATGAAATAGGGGCAAGGCGTATGGCCCTTGCAGTGCTCCAACCCACTGTTACAGAATTTTTGGACCTGGCAGTCCATTCGTCCGCCTTTGACCTCAGTATTGAACAGGTGGAGATAGGTTTCAAATCCTCGCTGGATGGTGTAAGCCTCATTGACGCTGCTCTGCGCCAGAAATTAGGTGTTACAGTGCTGGCGGTTCAACAGTCTACAGGCGAGATGACATTAACTCTGGGCCCTCAGCATATAATCAGGGGTGGTGATATAGTTGTTGCCTTGGGAAGCAGAGAAGGACTGAATGCCTTGCGGGAACTGGGCAGGGGCACACTTGCTTCCTGATGGTTTGCTTTTAGGTAAGTGTTCACAGGGCACCACATCTGCTTTGTTGTCGGGCACTTGAAGTACAGGGAGTAC
>CAZYEJ010000019.1:0-34762 GCA_964646435.1 uncultured Thermodesulfobacteriaceae bacterium | reverse complement strand
TCTTTGTAATTTCTCAATAAGTTGGGGTAGATTACATTTTGCGACTATTCGCTGGATTCCTGCTTTCGCAGGAATGACGGGCATTCACATCCAAACGTCATTCCGGCGAAAGCAGGAATCCAGACATCTTACCCTGAGTTATTGAGAAGTTACATTTCTAATTTCTAATTTCCAGTTTCGACATTGGACAATCTGATGATTATTGAGAAAGATATACACCCGACAGCCATAATTTCCCCGGATTCAGAAATTGCAAGAGGAGTAAAGATAGGGCCCTATGCGGTTGTCGGGCCTGAAGTCGAGATAGGGCCGGAGACGGAAATAGGCCCCCATGCCGTAATTGAGGGCCATACCCAGCTCGGAGAAAAGATAAAGGTTTTCCAGTTTGCATCTATTGGAGCCCCTCCTCAGGATCTGAAGTACGCCGGCGAGCCCACAAGGGTTGAGATAGGTGACCAGACTATAATCAGGGAGTTCGTCACAGTCCACCGCGGGACTCAAGATGGATGCGGTATTACAAGAGTCGGGAAGCAGTGCCTGCTTATGGCTTATTGTCATGTGGCACATGACTGCCAAGTTGGAGACCATGTGATCATGGCAAATGGGGTTACTCTTGGGGGACATGTGGAGATAGGAGAGTACGCCATCATCGGTGGACTGTCAGCTATCCATCAATTCTGCCGAATCGGTGCCCATGCCTTTCTGGGTGGCATGTCAGGTGCAAATAAGGATATACCTCCTTATGTGAAGTACTGGGGCCAAAGGGATCATCTCTATGGCCTGAATCTGGTGGGGCTGAAACGGCAAGGGCTTTCAAGAGAGGTTATTGATGCCTTGAAAGAGGCTTATCGAATGGTCTTTCAAGGAAGTGATACTGTGAGAGATGCCATTGATGTCGTGGAATCCCGTTTTGGGGCCATGCCCGAGGTAAAAAGATTTACTGAGTTTATCAGGTCTTCCAAAAGGGGCGTGCCCATGGCTTCCAATGTAGAAGAGGAACTTTGATGCAGGACCATCCTTTGGGGCTGGTGGCAGGGGGAGGGCAGTTTCCTCTGCTGTGCGCCAGGGCTGCCAGAAGACAGGGCCGCTGGATAGTGGCGGTAGCTCACAAGGGGGAAACAGATCCCTTGCTTTCAGAGGAAGTGGATCAAATTGAATGGGTTTACCTGGGGCAGTTAGGTAAGCTCATAAAGACACTTAAAAAAGCAGGGGCGTCGGAGGCCATATTTGCAGGTTCTATAACAAAGACCAGGATATTTAAGGACGTCCGCCCTGATCTCAGGGCAATAAACCTATGGCGACGCCTGAACAACAGGCTGGATGACGGAATATTGAGGTCCATTGCTGCGGAGCTTGAGCAAGAAGGTATCCAGATTCTTTCTTCCACCGTTCTCTTGAAGGAACTACTTGTTCCTTCCGGTGTATTGACCCGTTGCAAGCCCTCAAAGAGCCAGTGGGAGGATATTCATTTCGGCTGGGAACTCGCAAGGGAGATAGGACGCCTTGACATAGGCCAGTGTCTGGTAGTCAAGGACCGCGCTGTACTGGCTGTTGAGGCAATTGAAGGAACAGATCAGACCATCCGGCGGGGCGGGCAACTGGGTGGGGCGGGTGCGGTGGTAATAAAGGTCTGTAAACCCACACAGGATACCAGGTTTGACCTTCCTTCCGTGGGAGTTGGAACCATTGAACAGATGATCCGGGTCAAGGCATCAGTCTTGGCTGTAGAGGTCGGCCGCACCCTGTTTTTTGACAGGGATTCTACCGTTGATCTGGCTAACAGGTCGTCAATATCCGTGGTTGGCATTGACGGAGATCATACCGCACAACTGCGGTCAGCCGTTAGCGATTAGGCATTAGCTTTAAAAAGGAGTAGAGATAAAAAAATTTAGAGAACTTAATCAATAGGTCAATGAGGTAAAGAGGATGTTGAATAGTTTTATCCAAAAGCTAACCGCTAATGGCTAAAAGATAACCACACAGGTCGCAATATTAACGGAGAAACACATTGATTCGGACAGCAGTCATAGGAGTGGGATATCTGGGGCGGTTTCATGCCCAGAAGTATGCGCAGATGGAGGGTGTAGACCTTGTTGGGGTAATGGACATATCTCCTGAGCGTGCACAGAACGTGGCCAAAGAGGTAGGGACCGATGCCTATACCGATATCCATGAGATCGCAGGAAAGGTCGATGCGGCATCAGTGGTTGTCCCCACTATTCATCATCACGAAGTTGCCAAAATACTGTTTTCCCATGGCATACACTGCATGATTGAGAAACCTATCTCTGCCACTGTGGAGGAAGCGGATGAGCTCATCAGCTTGGCAAAGGAGCAAGGTCTGATACTCCAGGTGGGACATTTGGAACGATTTAATCCTGCCATAAAGGTGCTTGAGGCAAAGGTAACGCATCCCCTCTTTATAGAGGCTCACAGGCTGAGCGGTTTTAAGGACAGGGCTACTGACGTGGATGTAGTCCTGGATCTGATGATTCACGATCTGGAAATAATACTGGCCCTGGTGGATTCACCCCTTAAAGAAATAAGGGCAGTGGGTGTGCCGGTACTTACCCCAAAAGTGGATATTGCAAACACAAGGCTTATTTTCGAGAATGGATGTACTGCGAATCTTACGGCAAGCCGGATTTCCCTCCAAGATATGCGCAGAATCAGGGTATTTCAGCCAGGGGCCTATATCTCTGCGGATTGCGCAGAGCGCAAGAGTTTGGTTGTAACCAGAGACTTGAGCGCAGGCCCGATGACTGCCATCAGACCTGAATTCAGGACCCACGAGGGAACAGATATGCTCTATGACGAACTTGAGTCATTCGTAAGGGCAGTGCAGGGCCTTGAAAAACCAAAGGTTACAGGAGAATTGGGCAGGAGGGCACTAAAGCTCGCTCTGGATATAAATGCACGGATTACGCAAGGGCTCAATACCGCAGACTTAGGCAGTATTATCAGGAATAAACAATGAGGAATTAGTGGGTGCAGGTATTTGTCATAGCCGGAGAGGCATCCGGCGACCTTCATGGTTCAAACCTTATCCGTGCCCTTAAGTCCAGACTGCCCCAGGCAAGATTTGTAGGCATAGGTGGTCCGAAAATGGAGGAGGCAGGGCTGAAGTCACTGTTTCCAAGCTCTGATCTCGCGGTGGTAGGGGTGGTGGAGGTCATCGGTCATATCAGACCGATTTTAAAGGCCTTTGGCCGTACCACAGCATGGCTCCGCAAAGAGAAACCGGATTTACTCATTCTCATAGATTATCCGGAGTTTAACCTCCAGGTGGCCGGCAGGGCAAAGAAGCTGGGGATTCCCATATTTTACTATATCAGCCCCCAGGTATGGGCCTGGCGTCAGGGCAGAGTGAAAAAACTTCGCCGTCTGGTAGATCGAATGGCTGTTATTTTGCCCTTTGAGGAAGCCTTTTTCAGATCTCGCGGCATGGAAGTGAGTTTTGTGGGCCATCCCCTTCTTGACGTAGTCAAGGCCGAGGTCTCCAAAACCGAATTTTGCAGAAAGGCAGGGCTCAATTCTGAAAAGCCAATAGTAGGGCTTGTCCCCGGCAGCCGAAAGAGCGAGATCTCCAGGCTATTCCCTGTGATGGCAGGAGCTGCCGAGAGGATTTTTCAAGATAGGCGGGATATCCAGTTTGTGGTACCGCTTGCTCCATCCCTTGATCCCGGAATTCTGGAATCGTTCAATCACCAAATCACCAAATCACTCAATCACTCAATCATTCAATCACCAAATCACCCAATTATTCGGGTGGTGAAGGGGCAGACCTATGATGCCATAGCCGCTTCTGACCTGATACTTGCGGCCTCTGGAACCGTCACCCTTGAGGCTGCTATTCTGGGAACTCCCATGGTAGTTACCTATAAGGTGTCCCCTATTACATGTCTTCTGGGGAAATGTCTTATAAAGGTGCATTTTGCGTCCCTGGTAAATTTGGTGGCAGGACGCCGGGTAGTAACTGAGATAATCCAGCGAGATGTCACTCCTGAGCGACTCTCTCGGGAGGCGCTGTCTCTACTCAGAGACGATGCCGGGAGGGAAAATATGATTAAGGATCTGAAAGAGGTAAAAAATGCCCTGGGTGGATCAGGAGCGGCGGAAAGGGCGGCAGACCTAGCCATGGAACTGATTTCCGGCATGAGTGTAGCCTGATTGATCCAATGAAGAAGCATCCGGCAGCAATTAATCTGATTTGGCTTTTTATGATACTCTTGGCTACCGTGGTCGCCTCTTACAACGGCAGAATGAAGCAACTGGTTGATGCTTCATTCGAATCCGCAAAGAGTTCAGTCAATCTGGCGATCGGGTTGATCGGGATTATGGCACTGTGGCTTGGTCTTATGAAAGTCGCTGAAGCCGGAGGCTTGATGCGTCTTATTGCCCGCGCCATCCGTCCTGTCATGCACCGCCTGTTTCCAGATGTGCCTGCCGAGCATCCGGCCATGTCGGCCATGATTATGAACATGGCCGCCAACGCCCTGGGACTTGGCAATGCCGCCACACCAATGGGAATCAAGGCGATGATGGAACTCGACCGGCTGAATCCGGACAAGGGAGAGGCCACTGATGCGATGTGTCTATTTCTGGCGATCAATACGTCGAGCGTCACGATCCTTCCTCTGGGCGTAATTGGCGTGCGGGCAGCCGCCGGTGCTGCAGAACCCGCTTCTATTCTTATTCCTTCACTTGTTGCAACAATCTGTTCTACCACAATAGCCATTATTGCCTCAAAGACCTTTGTTCGCTTCAGTAATCAAAAGACACCCGTAGAGACAGTGAGCAAAGACCCTGAGGATACGGAACAGGACTCTGCAACGCTCTACAATGGAGAAAAAATCGATGAAGAACTTCACCCGCCCGGATGGGTCGGCAGGTGGGCGGTCATACTGATCGTCCTTGCTTTTGCGGGTGGAGCCGTGTTTCGTCTAATCACCGGTACTGATTGGCATGATTTAGGTAGAGAAATTTTTTCTTACTGGTTGGTCCCTGTAATTATGTGCAGCCTTCTTTTGTTTGGTTATCTTAGGGGTGTCAAGGTATACGAAGCTGCTACTGCGGGCGCAAAGGAAGGGTTTCAGGTGGCAGTAAAAATAATCCCTTTTCTTGTAATGATCCTGGTTGCCATAGGCATGTTTCGGGCCTCAGGCGCTTTTGACCTGATGGTATCAGCATTCCAACCGCTCACATCAATGATCGGAATGCCGGCGGATGCCCTTCCTATGGCCTTTATGCGGCCCCTTTCAGGCTCCGGGGCGTTTGGAATCATGAGTGAGGTAGTGAGCCGTGCCCCGGACAGTTTTTCATCCTTTTTAGTCTCCACAATGCAGGGTTCCACGGAAACCACTTTCTATGTCCTGGCAGTATATTTTGGTGCCGTTGGCGTGGTTCGGACCCGACATGCAGTAGCGGCCGCCCTGCTTGCAGATATAACAGGAATTATTATGGCGCTCGTTATGTGTCACATGATGTTCTAAGGTAAATTGAGCGATTAGCTGTTAGCCATTAGCGTTTAGCTTTCCAGGATGAATATGAATAAAAAACCGTCCAACATTGTTTTGATCGGGATGCCTGGGTCAGGCAAGAGCACGGTTGGCGTCATTTTGGCTAAGCTGACATCACTCGATTTTGTTGATACTGATGTCCTTATCCAGACATCCCATGATCGATCCCTGCAGGACATAGTAGACACAGACGGCCACATGGCTTTGCGTAAGATCGAGGAGGATACCCTCCTTGGTATAGACTGCCGGAATTACGTCATCGCCACAGGAGGAAGCGCTGCTTACAGTCATGCTGCCATGACTCACTTAAAGGCAGCGGGCATAATCGTCTTTCTTGATGTGGATCTGTTGACACTGGAATCGAGAATAAATAATTTTGATACAAGAGGCTTGGCAAAACGCCCGGATCAGAGTTTTGCTGAACTGTTTGCTGAACGCTTTGTCTTGTACACGAAGTATGCAGACATCGCAGTGAAATGCGCTGACCTTACACAAAAAGAGGTCTGTAGCAGAATCATCAATGAGCTGAGGACGAGAAATCTAATACCGAAGTTTAGCGGTTAGCCATTAGCGTTTAGCTGTGGCGGCAGACGGAGCATCAAATGGCCAGAGAACGGTTTGTCTGGCTCTTCGCCTCGCGCCTAATCATCAATAGAATCCCGAAACGCTTGCCTTATTTCCTCAACACTTCTGCCTTGGACCGAACGCCGCTAATCAGCCGCAGGGCTTTTTGCATCGGCTGAATTAGCCTTGTGTACGCCCGGCATGGGCGTGAACTTATGAGGTTAAAGTCCTCCGTACGGTGAGCCTTGCTGCCTGATTTTGGGGTTAGCAAAAGTACTAGCCAAAGGCAAGGGCGTCACCGTGAGGTGGGGTCTGAAGGAAGCCGGAGTGCAAAGCTGTGAGCCAAGCCTGCCCCGGACTTGATCCGGGGAATAGAAACGTCATATAAGGCCGAGTCTTTGGGTAAGGGCCTGGAAAAAAATAAATTGGTGGAATTCGCGCCCAGATTTGCCATAGATTTAGTCGATCTGATTGAACAAAACCGCAGGCATAACAGTGTTATGTTGAGGATTTTGCGATTGAGGATCGATTAAAGATGTGGTGAAGATGGGATGCGAAAATGCCAAGTTATTTTTTTCCAGGCCCTAAGGCAGCACAACATGTCTAAGCCCCAGATTCAGGAGATACGGTAAATGGCGCGGCTGCGCAAGGGAAGTTTACCCTGTTGAATAGGGTTTCCTCTGGAAAATTCAACAGGGTGAACGTTCTTATCCGGGGAGACCTGTTTTCCGTGCGGCATGATGTTGTCTTCAGTGAAAAAACCGGCAGGGGCTACCGGTACCCAAATGTCCCGGCACAGATGATGGAAAACTCTGCCTCATTCGTGAGATACGAAACAAAGATGAGCAGACAGGAAACAAGTTATGCAGCATCATGCGGAGCAATCCGTATGAAGAGAAAACAGGAGTCAGCAGAGGCCATAGTAGCCCAGATGAAACGCCCTGTGCGGACCGGCATGCAGGGTGTTGTGGGGAGGGCGGGAGAAAAACCTGCCCTTACACGATTATGTCTTGATTTCATCTATGGGTAATATCTGTTTTCCATGTCGAATAGTCAAAATTGAGATTTGTTTTATTTCCATCCGGTAAATGATTCGGTAATTGCCATAAATAAGCTCTCTAAATTTATTGTCTGAAATTTCAGGCACAATTCGACCAATTTGAGGGGAGGATTTAAGTTGCTTGACTTTTGTGAACACTTCATTTATCCATCGTTTGGCTGCAGATGGTTTGTCTTGAGCGATGTAATCAGCTATTTCTGATGCTCTATTTATAGCAAGTGGAGACCAAATTATTTTCATCTAGAAATTCGCTCAAGTAGCATGTTTTTAGCATCTTTATGGTTGATTCCTTCTCCTTTTTCCAATTGATTTAGAGAAGAGTGAATGTCGGATAGGATTGCAATCTTTTCTTGCATCGCTTCAAATTCTTTAACATCAATTAGTACGGCAGCACTTTTGCCTCTTTGAGTAATAATCAAAGGTCTTTTAGTTTCATGGATTTGTTTAATATACGTTGCCATACCATTTCTGACTTCAGATAGTGGCTTTATATCTTGATCAATCCGTAGTTTTTGCATTTTGCACCTCTCAAATAAATTTTGTACAGTATAACGCACAACTAATAGTACATGCAAGTGTTATTTTAGGGGAACATAACGCCTACATCAGCGGTGGCAGGAGCGCAGCGCTTTTTTACCTCCTCGCGCCTTGCCCTCGAAACAAAATCCATGAGTTTTGCAAAAGGCTCGCTATATTCAGTTTTTCGGAGGCAATGTTGCAGCCTTAACTCAGCGCCAGGCCTTGAACCCGGATTATGCAGTTGCCGAGTTTGCCGAAGATGCAAGGCGTACGGATACGTAGACGTACTTCCTGTACTTCAAATGCCCGTCAACAAAGCAGATGCGGTGCCCTGTAAACGCTTACCTATTTTCTTTTACGGACAGAACACAGTTCACCTTGAGACACAATACAGAAAAGCGTATAAGGATTATAAGCAAAAGAATAATTATCAGAAAAGGAGCAAACCATGAAAGCTAAAACTTGTTCTATTTACCGGTTTTTATTGAAATCCCTGTCCTGGACCATGTGGTTCAGCGTATTCACGTTTTTTGTTGCATACCCTTATGGAGCGGCTACAGAGGCGGCAGAACCTGAGAAAATCATGAAAAATGCCATGACTGTACTGACAGAAATCAGGAATGCGCCGGATGGTGGTATCCCTGATGAACTCCTGGCAAAATGTGAAGGGCTTGCAATATTTCCCTCTGTCTACAAAGGGGGATTTGTTGTCGGGGTCAGTTATGGAAATGGCCTGATGGTTGTTAGAAATCCCAAGACGGGAAAATGGCGCGGTCCGGCCTTTTTACAAATTGGAAGCGGGAGTTTTGGCTGGCAGATCGGAGTTCAGGCAACGGACCTGATCATGGTGATAATGAATCAAAGGGGGGTAAACGCCTTTTTTAATAACAACCTCACACTGGGGGGAGATGTTTCGGTAGCCGCCGGTCCTGTTGGTAGAAAGTTGAAGGTCGCCACTGACGCGACTCTCAAAGCCGAGGTATATTCCTATTCCAGAAGCAAAGGCTTTTTTGCAGGTCTATCCCTTGAGGGAGCATATATGCATCATGATTACAAGACCGACGAGACCTTTTACGGACGTATCTTGACTCCGGGAGAGATATTGTCTCAGGGGGCGGTTTCTGTTCCAGAGCAAGGCCGAAGGTTTCTTGAATTTCTTGACAAAAATTGCCCGTAGGCTCGTATAATATGGCGTGGAAATAGAAGGTAAGAGGACATGGATAATTTTGAATATCAAAATTCCACCCGCATAGTCTTTGGAAAAGGTGAAGTCTCCAAAGTAGGCAAGGTGGTAAGGCCCCTTGGAAGCAATATCTTGCTGGTAACCGGTAAGGGAAGTCTGAAAGAGAGTGGCCTTTATCAAAAAAATTAGGGGTTGGCTGGAGGGAGAAGGAATTACTATTGTGGATGTCCTAAGATCATGGTTTGACAGTATCGGTTGTCCAAAGAGTCTTTCTGATATCGGAATAAGGACTGAGGACCATGAAAGACTGGCGGAAAATGCCATGCTTCAGGCAGAGATATGGGGGATATCCAGCACCTATTCAGTTGAAAATATTAGGGCTGTTTTGGCCTATTGCCAGAGTTGATTCCGCTGAAAAAACCCAATCTGCGGCGTTGCTTCAATTTTCCAGCCCATGCGACGTACGATAAGTACGTCTCATGCCTGAAAAATTTTGCGTCTTGCATCTCGGGCTTTTTGAGCGGAATCATGGTTCAGGGTTTTTGCGGTGTAATCATGGTTAAAAAAAATTCTTGTCCTTTCAGACTGGTAATTTTTGAGGAGGCAGGCTCAGGGAAATATAAGGTGGCTGGAATAGAGGTCTATGGCCGGAATATCACAATAGAGCGGGTATACGATATTCCGTCCGGCCTGTCAGACATCATTGACGAGCCTGAAGAGTTTATCCCTGACGATTTTGAAGGCGATCTGATCCTTAATTTTCTCAGACACCCGGACCTGTCTGAGTATCTTGTTAAAGTCTGTGAAACCAAGGGAATGCCGGTGATAGCATCAGGGCAGAACATACCGGGAGCCATCTGTCCTTTTACGTGCTGCGGCCTTGGGCGTAGAAAGGACCTTGGTGCCTATGGAGAGCAGTTCGGCTTGCCTGAGTATGATGTCGAGGTAAAAGACGGCCGCATCGTAGGGCTTCATGTAAGGCGCGGGGCTTCGTGCGGTGCTACCTGGCAGGTCATTCCCAGGATGATCGAGGTGTCCGTGGATGAAGCACTAAGTACCATCGGAAGAGAAATCCAGTATCTTTGCAAGGCCGATGGATCGGCCTTTGACCCTGTGTCAGGCAAAAGTCCCCTGCACTTTGCTGGTAAGGTGCACATGATGGCTCTGGAAAAGGCCTTTTCCAGGTTACAGAACACCTGACAAGTAAATCACAGATTACGTATTTTCAGCGGAATTATTTATATTTTTGCAACCTGCTTGATGGACGCCCTTTCCCATTGGTGTTTCAACCAGTCCTCAAAAAGGGTCTTTTGCTTCTGCTCGAGTATTCGTTTGGTGATGGCATCTTTTTGCGCGGGGAAATCGGCAATATCTGCGTCTTTCTTTTCCTTGAAGGCCAGGACGTAAAAATTGTTTCCGCTTTCAGCTATCTCATCAGGATATATTTTCCCTTCGTACAATGAGAGCCCAGCCTGGGCAACGGCCGGAGGCAGCTTGCCTTTGGCGGTCTTGTCTGTCCGTTTGAAAAGGCCTGTCTGCTGGATTTTTAGTCCCTTGTCTTTGGCCGCAGCCTCAAGACCTTGTTTCTTTGCCGCTTCATGTAGTTTTTGGGCCTTCAAGCGGCACAGCTCTTTTACCTTTTCCCTGACATAATCTTTTTTTACCTGCTTTTTGACCTCTGCCAGAGAGGGCAGATAAGGTGCCTTTTTCTCAAGTACTTCGGCTATAAGGATACCCTGATGTATCTGGAGCAAGGAACTCAGCTCGCCGGAATTTAAGGCAAACAAGGTCTTCAGCAGTTCCGGATTGCCCCCTATTGCAGCAGGTGGTTTCTTCCGGCTGAAGAGTTCAGTAGTTTTAAGCTCAATTTTATGTTGCTCCGCATAGGCGCTGAGGCTTCCAAGTTGAATTATTTCGTCATAGGCCTCATTGGCCTGATCCCATATCATGTTTTTGGCTCTTTGCCCTTTGAGCCTGGTGACGATAGAACTCTTTACCTCGTTTAGGGGTTTTACTCTGCCCGGCTCTATTTCCTCAAGCTCTATTATGTGCCAGCCGAAACGGGTTAGAACTGGCTTGCTCACTTCCCCTTCCTTTATTGAGAATACAGCTTCTTCAAAGGATTTTACCATCATGCCTCTGCTAAAAAAGCCCAGCTCTCCACCATCCTTGGCACTTCCTGCATCCTCAGAATATTCCTTGGCGAGCTTTGCAAAGTCTTTGCCTTTCTCTATTTGCTCACGGATCTTTTGTGCCTTTTTTTGGACTTTTTCTATACTATTTTCATCAGCGTCTTCAGATATTCTGAGCAATATGTGTCTTGCACGCCTGCGTTCCTTGACTTCATATTTATTCCTGTGATCCTTGTAATAGGCCTCTATCTCAAGATCCGTCACGTTGGCATCGTCAATATCGGACTCGTTAAGGGCTAGGTAACGTAGTTTTATCTGAGGTTCTGTCATATAATTTTCACTATGTGATTCGTACCACAAGGTCAGGTCTTGTTTTGTAGCATTTACTTCTGTTTCGCATTCTGAGGCATTAATTAATACATAGGCGAGGTTGATTTCCTCGTTTTCGAACATATAGTGCTCGTTGGCCTCTGCTTCAGTCACAGCAAGTCCGGAGAAGAGAAGGCCTTTTAATTTATCCGTGAGTAGATGTTGTCTCATTTGTGCTTCAAAGGCCGTGGGTGTCAATCGAGCCCCTCTTAGAGACCTTTCATAAAGTCTTTGGTCAAAGACTCCATTGTGTTTGAATGCAGGTATCGCAAGGATAATGTTCTGCACATCTATGTCGCTGACTAATATGCCCATTTCACTAGCTGTCTGGCGGATCAGTGTCTCATTTATAAGGCCGTTAAGGACCTGTTGCTTGATATCTATCCGGTCCAGAAAACCTTCAGGGATTTGCCCGCCGAACATCTGCTTGTAGTTATCCAGCATGTTGGCATGGGCAAGGCGATAGGATTCCATAAGGATATCTTCACCATTTACCTTTGTCAGAACATTAAGTCTTTGGGAACGGAAGCTTCCTACACCCCAGAAAACGAATACTATTACAATAATACCGAGTATAAATTTAATAAGCCAGGAGCCTGTACTATTTCGAATTGTGCGTAACATTGATTATAAAATTCCTTTCTGATTCCGCTGAAAAAACCCAATCTGCGGTGTTGCTTAAATTTTCCAGCCCATGCGACGTACGATATAATTTTTTTGAAAGTCACTTGCACTCAAACAGATTAAAGTCTTTTTACGATAATAACAACAAGTTTAGATACGCTATGTTGAGGAATCTGCCAACTACATTCTATATCTATTGATAGTTTCATCTGAAGCCGGCACGGTTCTGATAATTTTTATGTTTTCAGTTCCCGGGCCTGATAGTTTGACCTCTTCCAAACGCTTTTTCACTCTTGCGTATCGGCACAGGATGCCGGCCGCAAGGTCTGCATTGACTTCAGAATATATCTTTCGCCAAAGTCCTGTGGGGCCGGGAGTTGCTGTTAGATCGAGCCTGATGTCCCCTTCCCTTATCATGGATACAATCTGCACATTTTCCCTTTCGTCTCTACCAATTACCAACCATGATTTGTCAGGCAAGAGAAAGTGTTTTCCCATTTGAGCAAGGACGCAGTCATTAACATCAAATTCTGGCCAAAGCTCGAACATGCGTTTAAATCTCAGGGAGAGTATAGGGTCGGCAAGCACACATCCACCGGCAGGAGCCGGATATTCTTTTATGCCATGTTTGATGGCAAGGGCTATCTGGTCTTTTCGCCCTCTGCCGGTCAATCCAAGCAGCCTTGATCGGTCAACCAGACCCTTATTTTCCATGTCTGTGGGCCGGAGATGAAGGGCTGAGAGGGGACGCAAAAGCAGTCCATCAGCACCACTGTCCCGCTCTATTACCCTGAGTGCATCTCTGCGCTGGGACATAGGCCTTTGGCCGAGGACCTCTCCTGTGGCGACAAAGGATGCATTGAATTCTTCAAGCCTCTCCATGGCATTTTTGACCATCAGAATCTTACAGTCAATGCAGGGGTTCATATATTTTCCATAGCCATGTTCCGGGTTCTTTACCATTGCAAGGTATGCATCGGAGATATCTATTTCCTTAAATTCTATCCCCTGATCGGCAAGCACTTTTTTCTTTAAGATCTTTTCTCGTCCTTTGAGTTTATAACCAAAAAATGGCGTAATGAAATAAAGGGCTATGACATGAATCCCATGCTCCTGAAGAATCTTGCAGGCAAGGATGCTGTCCAGACCGCCGGAATAAAGGACCAGGCAGGTAGGGGAATTTGGTGATTGAGTGATTTGGTGATTTGGTGATTGAGTGTTCATACTGGTTTGAAATACGGTTCAGATTTTCGGTGAACCCTGAACTCCTGAACCTCGAACCTTTGAACCCGCGAGAAGCTTTCCTGCATATGCCATGGCTGTTTCCCTGTCTCCACCGAGCATCCTCGTGAGTTCCACAAGGCGCTGGTTTCCTTCTACTTCCCTTATCACAACGGCTGTCTTATCTCCTTTGACTACCTTCTCTAATGCTATGTGATGATTGCCCTTTGCCGCTATCTGTGGGAAGTGAGTTATGGTGACAACCTGGCCAAAAGAAGATAGTGCCTTGAGTTTAAAGCCCACTTTTTCCGCCACCTCTCCCCCTATTCCAGCGTCTATCTCGTCAAACACAATGGTTTCAATGCCTGCCTGCCTGGCAAGGGCGGCCCTTAAAGCCAGCATTACTCTTGAGAGTTCTCCCCCGGAAGCAATTGACGCCAGTGGCCGAAGAGGTTGCCCGACATTTGGACTGAATAAAAACTGTACCTTGTCAAGCCCCAGGGGTCCCACGTCTGAAGCTATGGGCCTTTCAACGGCCTGGACATCAACCATAAAATCGGTTTTGGCCAGCTTAAGGTCAGATAATTCGGCTTTAATAGCCTTGGAAAGTTCCTTTGCCCCCTGACGTCTTTTTTTACTCATGTCCAAGGCGGCATTTACGAGCCTTTTTTCTTTTTCTTCGAGTTTTGTCTTCAGGTCCTCTATCCGGTCGCCTTTTTCGTAAAGGGTCGCAAGCTTTATCTCAATGTTATTTCGATAGGCCAGGACGTCCTCAATTGTTGGGCCAAAGTGTCTTTTGAGCCCCCTGAGCCCGTAGATTCGTTCTTCAATCCGTTCCAATTTGGAGAGATCTGTTGGAAGGCCATGAATATAATCACGAACAGTCCACGCCACCTCTTCTGCCTGATAGGCCACGGAGTCCAGTTCTTTTACGGTCTTTCCCAGGGTGGGATCAAGGTCTGCCATATGTTTAAGGTCCTGCCTGCAACTTGCCAACTTCTCCAGGATTGATCCTTTATTCGCATAAAGGGTCCTGTAGCAGTTATCTCCCAAGTTTCGCAAGGCCTCAGTGGCCTTTAACACCTTGAGTTCCTGCTCAAGCATTTCTTCCTCTCCCGGCAGGGGAGCAATTTTGTCAATTTCTGCCGCCTCCTGCCGGAGCCTATCCACTTTTTCTGCCGCCTCTTCTTTCGTCGCGACTGCCCTTTGGAGATCTGTTTGAAGCCCCTTAGCCTCTTGATATAAGCTGGTTATCTGGTCCACTTTATGTCCAAGCCCGGAAAAGCGGTCCAGCCAGGGTCCGTGTCTCTCCCTGCGAAGGAGTTCCTGGTATTCGTGCTGTCCGGCAAGACTTGCCAGACCTGATACAATTTGCCTCAAGTCCTGAAGGCTCACAATAGCCCCATTTACATATATTCTCCCCCTTCCGGTCTGCGGGACCGTCCTCCTTATGACCAGTTCATCCTCACAGGATATCCCCATATCCTCCAGTTGACTTCGGATCTCAGGTGAGGCATCAAACACTGCCTGCACCAAGGCCTGCTTTGTCCCGATCCTGATTTGCTGCAAATCAGCCCTGGCCCCAAGGATCAGTTTCATGGCTTGAGCAAGTAAGGACTTGCCTGCACCAGTCTCTCCTGTGAGCACAGTAAGCCCGCTTGACAAGCAAAGAGATACTTTTTCGAAGAGTACGAAATTTTCTAACCCAAGCTCTAAAAGCATGATTCTCTAGAATATAGAATATTTTGGTATAAGCTACTGAGCTACTTGCAGCCAGACTTCCAGCACTCAAATAAATCTGGTATTTTACAAGCAACTTCTTTTATAATAATTTGATAGTATATGGATTTCCATATTTCGCTCAAAATGCTCCAGATGCAAGGCGCGAGATTCCCGAGGAATGAGGCGTACTTGCGTACGCCGCAGTGACGAGGGAATTGAAGCAACGCAGCAGATGGGGTATTTTCAGTGGAATCATTAAGCTATTATTACTCTATGGTTCCCTTACTAACAACCTGGAGAAATGCCCGGCCATGTTCAATTTTCATAAAATAGCAGAAAACCGGATCAGGAAAGCTATTGAACGGGGGGATCTTGACGACATTAAGGGTAAAGGCAAACCACTGGTCTTTGAAGACAATTCGTTAATACCTCCGGACCTTCGGATGGCATACAAAATTCTCAAGAATGCCGGTTTTGTACCTCCGGAGCTCCAGAGTGAGAAGGAGATCAAGACTGCAACAGACCTGCTGGAAAGTCTGGAAGATGAACAGGAGCGTTACCGGCAGGCCCAGAAAATAAACCTTATGGTGACCAAGGCCAACATGTCACGCAAGAGGCCCATCAATCTGGAAAAGAACCAGGTATATTACCGGAAGGTGGTAGAGCGTGTCAAAGTCAGAAAAAAGTAGAGTTTCCTCTGTCAAAACAGAAAGTCCTTAAAGATGTGATGAAAATGCCAAGTTATTTTTTCCCCGGCCCCAAGTCTATATGTTCGGTAAAAAGCCTTGTTCACTGTAATCTGGACAAGCCGGAACCAAAAAGGTTTGAAGATAAAAAATTGATCACGAAAGCACGAAATGACGAAGACACGAAATCACAATGGCATTTAATATCCTGATCCTCGGGGGGGCACAGAGTGGCAAGAGCAAGTATGCCTTAAAGCTCGGTGAAGAGCATATAGTTGCTGCAGATAAGGGCACTACCAAAGGACTGTATGTGGCCACTGCCCAGCCTCTGGATCAAGAGATGGAGGAAAAGATTCAAAGACACAGATTGGAACGTGGGCCCCAGTGGGAGACAGTAGAGGAACCGACAGAGGTCCCGAATATTATCCGAAAGTGTTCAGGAATATACTCTGTGATTCTTATTGATTGTCTGACCCTTTGGATGTCAAACCTTATGAAATATAAACCAAATTTTATTGAGCAGTCAGCCCTGGATCTTTTTGATGCGCTTTCGGAAACAACCGGTCCTACAATTATGGTATCAAATGAAATTGGACTAGGCCTGGTGCCGGGTGAAGCTATGGGCAGAAAATACAGAGATCTTTCCGGGCAGCTACATCAGAGACTTGCCGAAATCTGCGACAGGGTGGTCCTCGTTGTGGCAGGACTGCCTTTGGAACTGAAAGGAAATAGCAATAAGTGAGACAAAGACTTGAGAAACTTCTGCGATCAATTGATCCGATAGACTACAGTCAAGAGCACAAAATTCAGGCTCACCTCGACAACCTGAGCAAGCCCAAAGATAGCCTTGGCCGCTTGGAAGAACTTGCAAAAAAATATATCCTGATTCACGGAGACCTGAGGCCTTCTCTTCCCCAAAAAACGGTTTTAGTATTTGCCGGAGACCACGGGGTAACTGAAGAGGGTGTGAGCGCCTTCCCCAAGGACGTCACCTTTCAAATGGTTCGCAACTTCCTTTCAGGTGGCGCAGGGATAAACGTCCTTGCAAGGCATGTGGGTGCCGACGTCATGGTGGTGGACATAGGGGTGGATTACGATTTTCCGGAACTGGCAGGATTAATTCGTTGCAAAGTGGCCCACGGGACCAGGAACATGGTCAGGGAACCTGCCTTGACCAGGGAAGAAACCATCTCGGCAATTCTAAAAGGTTCGGAATTAGCAGAAAAGGCCATCTCAGGGGGGACTACTATTCTTGCCACGGGAGAAATGGGAATCGGCAACACAACCCCTGCCAGCGCCCTTACTGCCGTGTTTTGTGACAAGTCTGCGCGAGATGTAACCGGCAGGGGGACAGGGATCGGTAACGAGGCCCTGTCGCACAAGACAGAAATTATCGAAAAGGCCCTTGAGAAACACAGACCGGATCCTCAGGATCCTATCGGGACGCTTGCTGCAGTGGGTGGCCTTGAAATTGCGGCCATATGCGGGGTCATTTTGGGTGGAGCCTCAAAAAAAACACCGGTGGTGACGGACGGCTTTATTTCTACTGCCGGTGCCCTTGTAGCCCATAACCTTCAACCCCTGGTCAAAGACTATCTGTTTGCCTCTCACCAGTCTGTCGAGTGCGGTCACAGGATTCAGCTCGAACACCTTGGGCTGAAGCCTGTTCTGGATCTTGATCTACGCCTTGGGGAAGGCACCGGAGCAGCCCTGGCAATGGGACTCATAGAGGCCGGTCTCAAGATATACCTTGAAATGGCCACATTCGAGGGGGCACAGGTCTCCTCAGGGGAAGCAGTGTCGAATCTTTAGACTCATCGGATTCATTTGTCTAAAAAGGAGCGTTGCCTGTCTTGACAATTTTGAATTCGCACGCATTATATAATCCGAATAAACGAAGTTTTTTAAAAGCGGCGATAGTCGCTTTTTTTTGCGATGGCAGATCTGATTACATTGCAAAAACCTTGAAATATGATTTCCTTTAAAAACCGGAGGTATCCAGATAAATGACAGCCAGGACCGAAACCCATGAATTCAAGACTGAAGTCAAACAGTTGCTGAACCTGATCATCAACTCGCTATATTCAAACAAGGAAATTTTTCTGCGGGAACTGATCTCCAATGCCTCGGACGCCATCGACAAGTTGCGTTTCAAGGCCCAGACCGAGGAGGGAATTCTGGGAAATGACACGGAATTCAGCATCCGAATCGAACTGGACAGGATCAAAAATACGCTGACAGTCACGGACAACGGCATCGGCATGACCTACGACGAAGTGCTGGAAAATATCGGCACCATCGCCAAAAGCGGCACAGGGGCCTTCATCGAAACCCTGGCACAGCTCAACAAGGACGACACCCTCACCCCGGAGCTGATCGGTCAGTTCGGCGTCGGCTTTTACAGCTCCTTTATCGTGGCTGAAAAGGTGACGCTGCTGACCCGTGTTGCAGGCGCGGACAAGGCAGTGCGCTGGGAATCCCGAGGGGACGGGAAGTTTACCATCACCGAAGCTGAAAAAGACAGCCGTGGAACAATCATTACCTTGGAACTGAAAAAAAGGGAAGAAGGCGAACCGGACTTTACAGACGAGTGGACCATCCGCAGCATCATCAAGCAGCATTCTGATTTCGTGGCCTATTCCATCCTCATGGACGTGGAGAAGGACGAACCGATTCCAGATGAAGAACAACTCAAGGACAAAGACGGCAAACCCATCGGGGAAATCACCCGCAAGGTTGTAAAAACCGAAACGCTCAACTCCATGAAGGCGATCTGGTCCAGAAACAAAAAGGACATCGACGACAAGGAGTACGAGGAATTCTACCAGCACATCAGCCACGACTGGCAGCTGCCGCTGGAAAAGTTGCATCTGAAGCTGGAGGGCACCACTGAATATTCGGCCCTGCTCTATATCCCTTCCAAGGCGCCGTTTGATCTTTTTTCCCCGGCATTCAAACACGGGGTGCAGCTCTACTGCAAACGCGTTTTTATTATGGACGATTGCAAGGAGCTGATGCCGGAATACTTACGTTTCGTTAAGGGAGTGGTGGACGCCCCGGACCTAAATCTCAACATAAGCCGGGAAATCCTGCAGCAGGATCGACTAGTGCGCAACATCCGGCGCAATCTGGCCAAAAAGGTCCTGGATCTGCTAAAAAACATGGACTCTGAGAAATACGAAAAGTTCTGGGAGGAATTCGGCGCCGTTCTCAAGGCTGGGGTGCACACCGATTTGGATAACAAAGACAAGATCGCCGACCTGCTACGCTACAAGACCACCAAATCCGACGGCAAGTGGCAGTCGCTTCAGGACTATGTTGCCGGTATGCAGCCGGACCAGAAAGAGATTTTCTACATCACCGGGGAGAACTTGTCGGCGCTGATCCACAGCCCCCTGCTCGAGCAGCTCAAATCAAAGGACTATGAGGTCCTGCTAATGACCGACCCGGTTGACGAATGGGTGACCCAGACCTTGACCGAATATGACGGCAAGCCGCTCAAGAGTGCGGAAAAGGGCGATCTGGACCTGGACAAGGTGGACGAGGATAAAAAAGGCCGGTACGAAACCCTGTTCAAGCACATCCGGGCGCAGTTGCAAGACACCATCAAGGAGGTGTGCCCGTCTACGCGCCTCACCGATTCGGTGGCCTGCCTGTCCGGCAACACCTATGATATGAGTGGTTACATGGAAAAAATTCTCAAATCCGCCGGTCAGGAGACACCGGAAAACAAACGCGTGCTGGAGCTCAATATGGCCCATCCGGTGATGGAAAAGATCCACGCCATGTTCGAAAAGGACAAAAACGACGCGCAGCTCAACGACTATATACACCTGTTGCTGGATCTTGCGGTTATCGGCGAGGGCGGCAAGGTGGATGATCCCTCCAGATTCTCCAAACTGGTCGGAAATCTGATGGCGGAGGCATGATCCCTTAAAAGCTGGAACTGAAGAAACCGTATTGTTTCTCATGGCTATTGTCATAGTTCATCTTGAACTCTTCAATAGCTGTAATTATTCAGTTAATTCAGACCGAGTTCTCGACCGAGGACCTTGGTGACAAAACGATCACCGGGGACCTCACCCGCAACGAGTTTGCGGATACGTTCAAAGGTTTCGGTCTTGACTTCCGCATTTTCGGCGGCCTTCATGGTGTGGTTGTAGGCCGCCCACACATCCATGCCAGTGATTTCGTATCCATAACCCTCAACCAGCCACCTGAGCGCTGCCATCCCGGTTTCGATGGCAAATCGCGGCTTTGTTACCTCCATATCCCGTGCAGCCCGGGTGAGAGTTCTCGGATCACAGGGCGTGCGATTGGCAAGTTCGACGGCCTCACTGTAAAGCCCCACAGACTTTGCCGCGGCAAACCACTTGCCTTCATCTCCCGGAGTGCTGGCTACGAGATCACCCAGGATATCGCTCGCCTCATTGTGCGGGTATTTCTTGGCGGTGGCGCGAAACGTCGCCAAGTAGGTCGTCTTCTGATTGGCCTCGATGGCATAGCGATTGTAAGCCTCTTCGGCCATGCCGCTTGAAAGCAGGATTTCTTCGCAAGCGCGGGCGATAGCAATAGGGCTATCGTTATCGATAAACTCATCCGCCCAGTACGAGGCACGTTCTGGAGTGACGCACAGTTCTCCCCAATAGTCGGGAAGAAGCTCAATGTAGGGAATCCGGTCCTCTTGAATAGCATCCCAAAGGCGCTCCAGCCATTTGCCGCGCAAATCATCATCAGCCGGCGCCTTGGCAATGATCGGCGCCAGCGCATTGATGGCGTTGTTAACCGCCGTACCAATGGCACCTGACGAGCTGTCCACATGCTCAAGTGCCGGTGACAGTTTTTCTAAAAATAATACCGCACCCTCGGCCCCCATAACGGGGTCCTTGCGGGCTGCCTTCTTTATTTCCGACACCGCCTCTTTGATTCGCTTTATGGCCGGCTGTGAACGCCAACCAAAAGCGCTTTTTCTTAAGCGGGCACGAAAGGTCCACTTATGCTTGGTTCGAGAGCCCATTTTTCCCGTCCTATGGCAGTGAACTCAATGGCCATCGTTGTCAAGCCATAAAATAGCTCATTGATAATGCCTCATTTAGTATAAAGTTGGCTTTTGTAGTCATTTAAAATTCTCCGATTTATTATTCTTTCTTTTTTGCGCCTGCATTTTTTGAAAACTATACCAAATTGCGTAACCGTTCACGGGATTACAACGCCCTTTTTTACCGCACAACCCACCGAACTGTAAGCGTTTACAGGGTGCTTGCAGATGCGAGGCACGGGTACGCAGACGTACTCCCTGTACTTCAAGTGCCCGACAACAAAGCAGATACGGTGCCCTGTGAACGCTTACCAAATTGCTTTTACTCTGTTTTTTAATTCCTGTAGACGCTTTCGATCTTTCATAATCAACTATGGCCCACAACATTTCTTGAATTTCTTGCCACTACCGCAGGGACAAGGTTCATTTCTGCCAACCTTTTTATTTTTCCTAACTGGTGGGGAATCTCCGAGAATATCTCCATCAACATAAAACCACTGCCCATCTTCCTTGACAAAACGGCTTGTTTCGTGGAGCCGCCATATTTTTTTGTGTGAAAGGGATGTGGCTTTAAACTCAACAAGACCTTTATCGTCGGTTTCACCCCCTGCTTCCGTATTAACAATATGAAGACCGTACCATTCAGGAATAGTTGCAGGATCAATATTTGCCGGTCTAGTTGATGAATGCCAAGTTTTAAGAAGATAATTTGTATTCCGCTCAACGTAAGCTGTGTATCTTGACCGCATCAGAGTCTCTGCGGTAATTGCATTTTTATCCCCGGTCAGTAAAGACTTACAACAATTAGAATAAGGTTTGCCGGAATTGCACGGGCAAAGCCCTCTATCAGTCATACGCTATCCTCATCAATTTTTTCTTCATGAAGTTCAGATAAAATCTCAGCCTGGAATTCCTCGTCATTTATGACTCTGTTGATTTACTCCGCTTGCATTTCAGGCGGCAGAGGCCCGAACAGGTGACCGATTCGCTGCTGATGCTCGATATCCACATCATAATTACCCAGAAAAACAAGTCCGCCATCTGTTGCTGTGTCCGCCAAGCCGTCTCGCCCCGCAGCCGAACTTCGATGCGGGAGCTGCCATCCTCGGTCTGATACAGCAAAAACTCTCCGCCGGATTCTTTAGGCGCAAGTTCATTCATCCCCTAGCCCTCCTTGCATCAGATTTCTGATTCCGTCACGGAAAACTTGAAAATTTCTCGATTGATTACTTTCCACATCTAAGTGGGGAGCGATATTATTCGCCCATTCGCATTTAGCTTGTCCGGTATGCGGCCATCCTAATTGTTTAAGTTTTTGCGATTCTCCCAGATAGACGGCATCCGCGAGTTTTTCCCATGTACCACAAATGCTGTCTTGCACATAAGCGTCCAAAACCCGCTCTTTTGCACGAGGGTAGGCAGCTTTTACGGCGTTACGGTCTCCCAATAACCAGGCTTCGCCTTCCTCTATCGCAATCCTGAACAGTGTTGTTGGCTGTGGATTGCAGGCATTCAGAATATCGAGCATCTCTTGTTTGAACACCAAGCAGTCCTTATCATCCAGGTCTACGACCACGACAACCGCAGCAGGAAAGTCTTGGAGGTTTTTCCCATATCCTCTGAGTAACTTGGGTAATCGATCCAGAAAAATCCGCTTTTGCGGATCTGTTGTTCCTCTTAGATCTTTTGGAATATGGCCAATGCCTTTGTAGGAAAATATTCTATAGCTATGATCTTGCCCATTTGGACCAAGTATCTTTTCCGGAATCGATTTCAACGCGATTTTTCCTGACGCATCTTCCAGGAGAATTTCAAAATGCATTTGGCTTACCTCGCGTCCAGATAATCACTATACCAGAGGCTGCCAAGCGGTAAGCCTTCATCAACCATGGCCTTGACAGTTGCATCATCGCTGGCCCTGCGAATGTTCGCAAATCCGTCTGTGCCTTTTTCAAGAATCCAGGTTTCATCCGGCGAGAGAGCATCGACAAAATAGGGTTGATGGGTTGTGATAAAGAGTTGCGGAGCATTTTTCTTGCCGGTTGCGCGCGCTCGGAATTCAGTTGCCAAAGTTTCAAGGAGTTTGTGATAAAGACCGTTTTCAGGCTCTTCAATACAGATGAATGGCGGAGGCGTTGGATCTTCCATCAACAACAAATAAGCAAACGCTTTAAGCGTACCGTCAGACATTTGCTGGGCATAAAACGGGTCATTAAAACCTTTGTCATTAAAACGGAGAAGCAGTCGTTTGTCCGGACTCTCTTCTGTATCAATCTTATCGATGCCTGGTATTTTTTCGGCGATGCGATTCAGAATGCTCTTGAAACGTCTGGGATGTTCGCGCTCCATGAACTGAACGACATTGCCGAGATTATCTCCGTGGATATTCAAATGTCTCTGTGGACCAGCCAAAGGCATGCTGCGGGCGGCATCTGGTGTAAAGTAACTCAAATACCATCCTTCGATGAACTGTCGAAAGGCCGATATCCTGGGATGTTGTTTCAGGGCACCAAGGGTTGCAATACCAAGTTTTCGTTTGTCCTCCAATTCAATAACTTTTGTTCCCCGGCTTCCTTCTGTTTGCGTTCTTGATTCAATGTTTTTTATCAACTGGAATAGGTCAAGTTGGTCTTTGCTCTCATCAATCTGCCGCCCCGATTCCTCTCCTTTCCACACGACTCCTTTACCTTCATTCAATAAAAGAAACGAGAAAGGCCAGCCATATTTTTGTCCCTTGCGCCGCTGGCGAAGACGTTCCAGTTTTACGTAGGGGCGACCGGTTTTATCTGTATCAATTGCAAGTTCATAAGTGATCGGCCGGGCAGTCCTGTCTTGCTTGTAATAGATATGGAACCCAATCGGGTCATTCCTTCCCTGAGAACGAATACGATCAAATCCTCCCCGCCCTCTGGTATCACAGGCTTCTTCAACACCCAATTTCAGACAATCAGCAAGGAAGCCAAAAGCATCGAACAGAGAACTCTTGCCGACACCGTTTTTCCCGATAACCGTAGTCATGGGCGTCAGTGGCTTAGCTTGTTGCATGTTCCATAGTTTCCCGAGTGTCACGTCTTTCAACACACGGTAATTTTTGATTCTGAATCCTTCGATTTTTGCCATGGTTATTCTTCTCCTGTTCTTGTCAAAGCCTGATCACACCAATAATGACATCCAGATTGTAGTAATGGGTGGGTTTGGTAGAAAATAAAGATGTTCTTGATATGTTCATTAATGGTAAATTTGGCTTTTCCAAAAAACTGTGCCATCTGATCCTGGGTGAGCCAGACGGTTTCTTCCTGCATCCTGGTCTCAATTCGGATGCGGCCGTCCCCGGTCTGATAAAGCAGGAACTCTCCGCCGGATTCTTTGGGAGCAAGTTCATTCATCCCCTGGCCCTCTTTCCATGAAATCGAACAGGGTTGGCTGGACCGTTCTGCCTTTGCCATACTTCCTGAAGTTCCATAGCCTGAGTTCGGAGAGGTCCATCCTTATTCCATTAATTTGTTCCCCATTTCGTTGACGATGATATCGAATTCCTGAGCCGTCAGCGGCATTACGGCAGGTCGTATTGCCCCAGAGAGTTTGAGTTTCGTTGACCTGACAGAGTTGCCCATAACCGGGCTAAGATACCAGCTGTTTGTTTCATTTCTTATCGTTTAAAAGTTCGCTCAACTCCATTTGCTTGAGCTTTTTTGCTAATTCCACGCCGGTAACTCCTGTATAACGTTCTGTCAGTTTCTCCCGAAGATTGAACAATCTTCTCTGTGCTGTATCAACTAACTGTGCGAAAGTGGTGACGTACACATGGCCGTTGTTTGCGACCTCAGGTATTTCAAAGACTTTCCCCGAAATAGTTTCCCCCACAACAAAAGCAAAGATATGTGGGTTGCCAGTTAATTCTTTGCAACCAATAAAATCCTCGACGTAATGAACGGCCTGGTCTCTATTGTCTCGGGAAAGACTCGAACCACCGCGTTTCAGCTCAATAATTAGGATTCGCCGCATTTCCACCAGATCGGTATCGGGGTTAAACTGCTCCGCTCCGGTCACGGATGCCGTTGAATCACTGAGCAGGAAGAGATCAGGTCTCTTCCGATAGTTCTCAAAAGTATTTCCATCGGAATCGACCTTGAATATCTTCTTAACGATCGTGCGCAATTGCCGGTTGGAGGTGTACTCTGCAGAATCGAATTCTGGTCCAAAAAGCCACCGTGCTTCGGTAACCAACGGATGGAGGATTTTCAGTTCATCGATCTGCGAGTCTCCCGAGAGTTTGTCGATCGCTTCGATGACGCACATTCTGCGGTCGATTTCATCAAGTACCGATAGCGCATCTTTGATGGTCCATTGGTCGAGAAGTCTGTTCAGCCCCGAGATGTCGTCATCCGAAAATTGGCTGAGTTTCTGAAGAAGCGCCTTCCCGCTCCTGGTCTTCTCCAGATTGATAACTGCTTCCACGGCAATACCAAGAGTCTCTTGATTGCTTGTGGGATGGGTATCAACGACATGCTCAATCACCTCATCAACCTCGAATTTTCCCAAAGGGGATAATTCGGAATACTGTTCTTTGAACTCATTCCGGATCAACAATTTTGTCTCGTCTATCTGTTCCTTAGCTAGATTGCTAAATGCTCCTTTGATATGTTGCGAGAGCACATTATAGACTTCATTCATGACATCGTTTCGAAGAAAACCCGTCCAGTCCTCGTTGACATATTCGGCAAGGTCATTGGTCTTCGCCACAAATGTATATCGTTTAGCGAAACGTGTTCGACCATCCAATATTGTATCATCGCCCAAGGTCCACGAAGGTTCGCCCACCAAGCGACCGCCCTGCCAGAACGCTACGCCTTGGTAGAGAGTAGAGCGAGCGGCTTTCTGGGTATCAATGAACAAGATGTCAAGAGTAATATCGTCATTAACATTCAACGGGGACTGATCAATGAGACCTTCGTGTTCCTCAAGTGGAACAGACCTCCCATTGATGTTGACTACGAATTGTGGGTCGTGCAGAAAACGAGCCGAGATCACCTCAAGAATTCTATCGGGATTGGGCAGATTGCGCTGAACAAGAACTTCAAGACGAGTGCTATTTCCAAGAGCCTCTCGACTGGATTCGCTCTGCAGCACGAAAGGCTCTGACTCGCTGAGAGTGCTGATATGAAACGTGGATTCTTCGTCGTCTTTGCGTGTGATGACCGTGTATTGATTGTTGAAACACAGAAGACCATGTCGACCAATACCGTTGCGACCATAGGCTAAACGAGTGCCGTTCCGCCCGCGTGGAAATTCAACTTTCGGGCCCTGATGCCGAAGGCGGTCGTAGCCCAATTTCATCCATCGAGCATGGAATTCCTTTTTAGTCAGCCCGATACCATCATCCTCAATTATCAATTTCTGATTACGTTCCTCGGGAATAGTAATGTCGACCTTGGACGCTCCCGCATCCCAAGCATTTGCGACTAGCTCCGTGAGAGCGACATCGGCCTTGCGAGCCAAATCACCCAGCGTACGGATCAGGTAGTCCTCTTCAAAAAGCGAACCTTGGACGAAGTTTATGGCTTCTGTCGTCATGTTTCACCTCCAGCTCTTGTTACCGCCTGATCGTAACACATAAGGAGTTTTTGGTTTTCCTCGAGAATCTTGTTCGGAATCTTGCGGATCACGGAAATGATGATGGCGTAGTCGCGCTCCTGCAAGCCATTGATCGCTTTCCGGGATTTCGGGCTCGGCGGCCCCCTGTGCAACCCGTCAACGATCGTGGCCAACGCGTCTTGCCGCTTCTGGAACGGGTCGCTTGCCTTATAAGCAGCGGCATTCACGCGCAGGAACAAGTCCATCTTGTCGTAGTAGGTGTCCTGCTTCAGGAGGCTGCAGGCCAAGTGGACCAAGTCAGATGAGGGAATGCCAGCTTTCATGTGTCCCGCCCCTCCACGATGGCGATTTCATCCGGTGTGAGATCGTAAAGCTGGTAGACAATTTGGTCTATTTGTGACTCCTGTTGCGAGACATTCGCATCCTCATTCTTCTTTAGCGACAGTATTTCATCAACTAACTCAACAAGCGGTTGCTGATCGTTTGTGTTCGCCAACTTCGGCAAGGGAAATGGTTCCAGGTACTTAGTCTTGAAAGTGAAAAAGCCCCCCCGTAAAACATAGCCGGTGGAATGAAGGAAAAACCACATCAGAGAAGAGTTCAGAATGGCCAGCCAGAACTTGTAGTCCTCAGCGATAGCGTTGTTCTTTACCAGGCTGTAACACTTTGTGTTATGGTAGAGGTTATCGGTGTCCAGTGTCATATTTGTGCCAAGAGAGATTTCAGGTGTGATGATCTTTGTCTGCTCAAACATGGGCATTTCCCTCGAACGATGCAAACTATACCAATACGTTGGGTTAGTCTTATACTTAATCTTTTTCTGAGTTAGTTGCGGCTGAAAGGGTTTCAAGTAAGCGTATGCAAGTGGGTATCTAGCCTGGAAGATGTCTTCTGGAATAGGATGGGTTTTGCCATCCTTTTCGTAATGAGGATACAACACGTGATAGGATATCTTAAGGGGGCGATATTTCTTGACATCATCTCCTTTGAGCAAGGGTTTCATAACCTGACCTTCAAGTTCGACGTTAGACGCTGTCTGCTCAGAGTAACCCACAAAGATGTCGCCGGTGATATACCCTTTTAGAAGGTAGATCTTGTCACCAATCGAAACAACGCCTTGGCTTATGTTCTTGAAGACCTCCTTAACGGTCCATGGTTGTCGAGCCAGTTTGTCTAGCAGATCAAAAATACTAGTGGACCCCGCCGCGCCTGATAACACCCATGCTTTTGCGGACAGCCTTGAAGAAGTGATCTGAACGGAATCAGCAATGGATTTGGAGACCAGCCATCGTTTAACCGAGTAGATATCGGCTATGTTTTCTGGCACCTCGGCGTATGTGAACTTATCAACCATTGATTTGGAGAACCAGACAAGAGATGAATAGGTAGAGGCGGTGAAAACCTGCAAGGCTTCCAAAGAAATCACTCGTAATACATGCTTGCCGTCTGAAGCAATACTCCGGAGTCCCTTCCCAAAGTCACTATTCGTCCACTTGAGAGGCATGATGTAATTCACAATGCCATTAGGATTCAAGAAGGCGAGCCCGGCTTCGACAAATAGACAGTAGAGATCAAAACGGCCAGTGGCGGAGCGAAATGCCCTCTTGTACTCCATTGCGAGGTGAGGCGTGCTGTTCGTTATGCCTTGAATTCTGAGGTATGGCGGATTTCCGATAACAATATCGAATCCGGTCATAATGCCGAACATCCACTCGGGATCGAAGAATGGGGCAGATGCGTTCTGATCGTACGGGTCCCATGCGGCGAACTGATAAGAGGCCTCACCGCTCATGCCGCCACCTGCGAGTACGCCGGCTATTTCTTTACGAATCTCAGCATCGCGTTTTTGCAACGCGAGCTTATCACGCCTGCGCTGGACGGCGAAGTGTCTGTGACGCACGGCCGCCAGCTCACTCTCCAGTTTGGGTAGGCGCGGGTCGGTCATTGGCAATTGTTGACCCTTCCCTCGGTCCAGGGAAATAAGTGTATTGGCTGCGACGAACTTGGTCTCCAGGTTTGGCAACGGGCGGACGCCACAATTCTGGGCCTTGTTCTTGTTGGTTCGCTGATCGCAGATGAGAGAGATAAAGAAACGCAGTTTCGAGATCTGAATGGCGATGGCTTGAATGTCTACCCCGTAGATGCAGTTCTCAATCAGGTAAAGCTTGCGTCCGTAATTAAGATCATTCGTCTCAAAGTCTTTCTCAATAGCGCCGACCGCAATCTCACGCGCTGACACATCCGGGATCTGTTCAGCCTTCGCTATCTGCTTCTGCTTCCAACGATCATTGTTCGGGTCGAGCTTGCCGAGTATGAACACGAGCTTGTGCAGAACCCCCATCGGGAATGCGCCCGAGCCACAGGCAGGATCAAGGATCTTGCATGTGTCGATCGCGTCGATGAGGGATTCGACTTCCTCTTCATCAAAGGGATGGGCTTTCTCTGTGTATGCAAAGACTTCCCTCAACAAATCCTGGAGGTCCTTCATCTCCGCAAGTTTCGGCACCTTCGCCTTCAATTGACTTTCCAGGTACGCAATCAGCGATTCGTCCACCATGTAGTTGACAATCTCGCGGGGCGTGTAGAAGGAGCCGGTCTGCTTGCGGGCAGTGGTCCCGGTTTCAGGATTGTAACTGGCCAGGAGATTCTCAAAAACCTTTCCAAGCAGTTCGGGATCGAGGGCGATTTCCTCTTCGATCGGGGTGTTCTCTGTAACGGTGAACTTGTAGCTGTCCAGCAGGTTGATCAGGCCCCGCACCTTCTCCTTCTTTTTCTTCTTGTCGCCGTAGGCGTCACTGAGATCTAGGGTCTGATAATCGGAGAAGAATAGGAAATTAGGAACCTTGGGCTGCTTCCGTGCATTGCGGGTAAAACCATCAACGTAGATGACCTTGCCCAAATCGTCTTCTTTGTCCAGACAGTCGAACAGCCCACCATTCAGGAATGGAGTATCTGAAAACAGCTTGACCGCTTCTTCTTCTGCAATACCAAACAGCTTCTGATAGCGGTAGAGGTTCTTCACGCCGTATTCATCCTTTCGTTCCAGGAAAGCCCCATCGTTTGCGAATCTTCGGTTCTCCCGACCGCCGGCATTCATGCGTTGATTGAGTGTGCCGAAGAACAGATTTTGGAGAATGGCCCTGTAGAATGAGCTGTCTTCATCTTTCAGAGACTTGAGAACGGTGGCGAGCTTGCGTTCACTGAAGAGGTCAGCGGGGATGAGGCCCTTTTCCTTGAGGAACCAGCAGAAGATCAACCGCGTGAGTAGCCGAATGACGTTGGTTGCGTTGCGTGTGGCTTCGTCCTTCTCAACATCGGCGGGGAACTCGACATGATCCAGCGTCCAAAAATACCAGTCCGCAAGCTCACGGTAGAACTTCTTGTTCAATTCGTTGGTGTCGAGCGTGATACGCCATGCCTCGTGAAGCTGTTTGAAGTCTTTGCACTCGTGCTTCGCCATCAGCGTGGGGAGTGCGAGGTCATGCAGGATTTCGATGTGTGCGCGGTGCGGGTCCTGATAGCGGATGTCTTTGATCAGCTTGACCTTTTCCAACACATCGCGGCTTTGATCTTTCTTGTTCAGCCGTCGGTCAATGACGGAGAATGTCAGTGCACCATTGTGACGTACAAGCAACATGGCGGGCATATCGAACAGCAAATTAATTTCCCGCGTGATGTCTGCGAGCTGGGAGCGCGTGTAATGGTTCTTCTTCAGGTCGAGGGCGAAGAACAGGTAGGACTGGTAATTTCCGTGATCAAACCCGGAATCAAAAAGCGTCCCCTGCGCGCCGGCATTGCGCACCTCGTCATCCGTAATCTGAAACAGGAATTCGACGGACTTCCAGCGGTCGAACAGGGCCTTGTCTTTGCGGAATTTCCGGTCACGTTTGTCGAACTCGGCAAGAAAGGCGTCCGGTGTACTGTCGAGATCGAGAGTCTTCTTACTCTGGTAACCCAGGGTATTGAACAGGCCGATAGCGGCTGTTTCTATATCGGTCTTGGCAAATGCCTGGAGGTCTCTCTCAATTTGGTGTTTCATGGTTTTCTTTCCTGTATCGGTCGAATCTGTCTGATTGGACGGATCGGACCGATTCTCACAAATTTCTTGCTCCTTTGCAGTCAGGGTAATCGGAACATCCGAGAAACTGTTTTCCGGCGTTTTGGCCGGTCTTCGCCGTACGCAACACCATGGGTTTTCCGCACTGCGGGCAGGGTGGAAAACTTGACCTATCAGTCTGATCAGACCGATGCTTAAGCCGTTTTGAGGCGAGCTGTTCGCTATAGCCGCCCTCTTCAACAAACTGTTTTTCGAGCGCGGAGATCTGCTGATCGAGCAGGTAATTCGTCTGGTGAATCAGGCAGATCAGCGCATTGGCGCGAACAAAAGGATCGTCATATTCAAGCCACTTGGCATACAGCGCGGCTCGTTGCTGATCGGTCAGATCCGACCCATCCGACTGATGATCGCTTGCCACTCGCCGAACCGCCTGTGCTTGGGAATCGTCCTTGGCCCATTGTGACTGCCGGCGGTGCCGGAGGAAATCCTCGTAGTCGAGCAGCAACTCTTCAAGGCTGGCGCGGGCAACATTGACGAGACGTAACTCGGTTTGGCTGGACGTCGCGGCAGCTCGGGAGCCTTCGGCGATGTTCTGGCGTCCACTGCGGGCAGCCTGTACCATCTGATCGACCGTACGAGAGCGCGGATTGAGATACTTCTCGCAAAACCAATATGTGGCATCATAAATGAGCGTGGCGGACCGAAAGGTGCGCAGATCCCGATAACCGCCGCTCTTTCTGAGTCTGCTCATAACCTGTCCTCCTTGATGACAAGCCAGGTGATGAGTTCGAAATCAAAGGCATCAGTGGCCTGCTCCTGCTTGTCGGGGATCACAAAATCCCGGCCGGACTGCAGCCCGGCAGCGGTCCGTTTTTGGAACGTGCGGACGATTGCGTTGATAGCCTTGGCCAACAAATCGCTGTATTTCTCCATCTTGGTGCCGTTTTCCGTCCCCCGGTCAAACAGGTCGCAGAGCGCCTGATACGGTGCGGCCCTCCCGACACTGAGCTTCTGGAACATGGAGAGGATATTCTTTGCCTGGGTAAAAGTGAAGCGGACAGTGCCATCATCACGGATATAGAGCAGGTAATACCGTCCCAAGGGATTAACATTGGAGGATCGTTTCTCCTGCGGTGGGTTCTTGTGCCGCAAGCAGAATATCACACCGGGCTTCACGATCTTGTGCCAGTTCTTGTCAAACAATGTCGCGCCCTTCATTCCGTCAAGTGTCGGTGTTACGGCATAGAGGCCCATAGGGGCTTCCTCCAGCAACTTACGATTGTTTGCCAGGAAATTCATGAGCTCAACCCGAAAATCATCGAGTGTGAATTCACTGAGTGAGACGTTGTCGTCCATCTCCTCCAGATCGATCACCTCGTCTCTGAGCTGGATGAGCTGCTTCTCACGATAGGTCAGTTCTCCAGCAACCAGAGCTTCGAGTTGATCGGGATCGAGAAGATTGTCCGCACCGCTGGCAGCAAGATCCACCATCGCCATGCGCGCTTCGACGCGATCCTTAAGATTTATATACTTGTTCAGGTCGTCAGTGGGCCAAAAGTTAACGAGTTGAATCTGCTTATTAGTGCTGCCAAGGCGGTCGATTCGCCCGAAACGCTGAATAATCCGTACCGGGTTCCAGTGAATATCATAGTTGATGAGGTAATCGCAGTCCTGGAGATTCTGGCCCTCAGAGATGCAGTCGGTGGCGATGAGGATGTCGATCTCGCCCTCCTGCGGCATATTTGGCATCTTTTCCCGGAGCTTAGAGCGGGGTGAAAAATTGGTCAGGATGGAGATAAAATCGGTCTGGCGGGCATAGCCGGCCTGCTTGAAAGTGGTGCGGTTGTCGCCTGTACCGGTAACCAGAGCGCAGTGCAGGCCTATCTCCTCAGACGCCCAGTCCTTTACGTTTGCATAGAGGTATTTGGCAGTATCGGAAAAGGCCGTGAAAACCAGCACTTTTCGATTATCGTCGTTCAGTGGGTGGTTGATTTTGTTCTGGATCAGGCACTTCAACTCCTGAAGCTTGGCGTCCCGGTCCGCAGTGACGGCCGCAGCTTTCTCGTGGATTGCAATCAACTGTGCGCGGTCCTTTTTGAGGTCTTTTTTCCATTCCGTGCGTTTCAGGTGCTCCAACCGGATCGGAAGCTTTTTGCCTACCATCAGCCTTTCCAGCAGTTCCGCCTCCTCTTCCTCGCCCTGGTCCTTGAACAGATCGGGATTAGTGTATTCATCGAAGTTGCCCTCAAAATATTCGATTTTCTCCAACAGGTTGTCTATCTTCTTGATCGTACGGTCGATCGACACCTCGAAGCTGTGCACGGAGCTTTCGAGCCGTTTCAGGTAGTTTGTACGCATCATGCCAATCAGATAGAATTCACGCCTTCTCTGATCATTGAAAAGGACCAACTGCTCGCCGTCCTTTATGTAACGGTTCACATAGGCGTTTTTCAGATAAGCGGACGGATTGAAAATGCTCAGCTTGTATTCGGAGATAGCTGCATGCAGGTCATCGTAGGAAGGAAAGTATCCCTTGATATCTGTAGCCGGATACAGGGCTATTGGTTTAAGCCTTTTGGGGAATTCGCCCATACCCCTGGTTTCATAGTAGCTGATGATGTGTCGACGGGACCGCGCTATCGTGAGTTCGTCAAGCAGTTTGAAAAATGTGGAATCCAAGGCGTCGAGCAGTCGGCTGACCTTACGTTCCGGGTTCTTCTTCGGGTCCGCCCATTGGGTAAAGTGGGTCTGCGCATTCTTCATGGCCTGGGCAATGCTGTATATGCCAAGCGATTCGTGGAAGGCCCTGTCCTGATCTTGTGTGATCAGCAGGAACTGATTTCGCAAATCCTTGAGGCTGGTGTTCACTGGGGTTGCCGAGAGCAGCAGCACCTTGGTATCCACGCCCGTCTGAAGAACCCGTTCCATCAGGAACTCGTAACGCGTGGTCTTGCGAGTGCCGTCCTCCTGAACTTTGCCCCGGGCGTTATTGCGGAAGTTGTGAGACTCATCAATGACCACGAGGTCGTAATTGCCCCAATTGTGTGTTTCGTAGGCATCCCGCCCCAAATCGGTGTGAGCCAGCACAGTAAACGCAAACCGATCCCTTAGGAGGGGATTGCGAGTATCGTTTTCGCGGTAGACCCTCCAGTTATCCTCCAGCTTTTTGGGGCAGAGTACAAGCACGCGGCCATTGAGAAGTTCAAAGTACTTGATGACCGCCAATGCCTCGAAAGTTTTCCCCAGGCCGACACTGTCTGCGATGATGCAACCATGATGCTTCAAGATTTTGTTGATCGCGCCCTTTACGCCGTCCTTTTGGAATTCATAAAGCATGTCCCACACGTCGGATTCGAAGAAGCCGGTCTTCTCGTCGAGGAGGCCACCACGTTCTGCCTCCGACAAATAATCCTCAAAGATGTGAAAGAGTGTCTTGAAGTAAATGAACTCCGGCGAATGGTTCTCATATAGCTGTGCGAGGTAGTTCAAAACATCTGTTTTGACATCTTCAACAATTGTGTTGTCGTTCCATACTTCGTCGAACCACTTCTTCAGGTCTTTTCGATCTCTGGTGCTATCAACTTCCAGATTAAGCTCGATATTGTTGCCCGTAGCGCCCAGACCAAGGCCGTGCACCGTAAAGTTCGAACTTCCGATAATGGCTTCTTGAACGCCATTGTTGTCCATGTGGTACATCTTGCCGTGGAGGAAGCCGGGCTTGATAATCGATCTGACATCGACTTTACTCTTCAACCAATCTGAACATTCCTTAGCCACTCGTTTCTGCTCAAGGCGGTTGGATAGCAAAAGGGCGTCGTCCTCAATCCTGAAGGCCTTTTTCTCTGTTTTATCAGGGTCAAGTGATTGGATGAATTGTGGTTCTCCGAACAGGAACCGAAGATGATCGATCTGGTCAAGTTTTTCCTTCAGGGCAGCATAGGCGTAAATCGTGAAATAAGCAGAGACGAATGAGAGATCTGAGCCTTGGAGGATCTTCTCTTTGAGAAAATCACCTATCGTTCCACGATGGTGGTTGTCCCGGATGCCGGATGTTTTTAAGCTGGATGATGTCATGCGCAGCATCTCCTCTTGATGCCGAGATAAGCCGCAATATCGTCTACAGAGAGCCATAGATCTTCCATTATTTGTCTCCACTTACGTTTTATGTCATAGGTTGTCTCGTAGCGGCATCTTCCCATCCGGTTCATAGATAGGTTTGCCATGAGCCAGACTTGCTGGTCTTTTTTACAGACAAACCGGGGTAAACAAAGATAAAATATAAGCGTTCACGGAACGTTGAAATTAGAAATTAGAAATTTGGCTTTCATACTTTTGTACTGTTGATGAGCGCATTCAATTTTGGGCCGAATTTTTCAACTATTGCTTTGTATTCTCTCGCGTTTGACTCAGATAAAACTTTTCTTCTGATGAGTTTTCGCAACCATGATTTGGTTTCTTCAAATGAACCTCTTG
>CAZYEJ010000018.1:0-35303 GCA_964646435.1 uncultured Thermodesulfobacteriaceae bacterium | reverse complement strand
CCAAGTTAAACAGGCTTTTGCTAAGCCACGTATCTGACTCGCCCTGATAGGAATGTCTGATGAAATATTTTATGCTATCATCTTTCTGAAGTTGCCTTGTTAGGTACATTACACTGACCTTATGCAGTAAAATTTGAAATTGGAAAAAACACGAATCTGGGCAAATTATATTTTGCGACTATCCAGTGACTGTTACCTGGACTTATTGAGAAATTATACTTGATCTAGCTAAGATACTAGAAATACTAAATAAAGGAATTACTAGGAAACACTTTAAACCATTATCACTTTCTCTGCAAAAGGAAATCGTACAAAGAAATATTTGTTTGGAATCGCAAATTGACAGATCAATGGATAGTTGCAGATGATTCTTTCCGCAAGATGTGTGATGCTCGCAAGGATACTTATTATCGCTTTCTGAATCAGGAGCGTTTTAACCAGATAGCTTCTTGCAACTTATTGATATGTTAGAAAATATAATCATGGAGCAGTTAACAATAACAACTGCAAAACTTTAGTAAGAATCCCAAGGAAGATTACATGGAAATACTCAATGATATTATCTCCACTGTGACAGAAGATTATAAAATTCATGAAATCCATACCTGTATACACTGGACAGCAGTAGTCAGCAGAGGTTGTGGATTGTCCTCTACTTTTCAGGATGATTGCATTCCCCACCTGCCGGTCAGAGATGTAGGCAAATTGGCTCAAAAAACCGCATTAGAAGTGGTAGAATATGCTCGATCAGATAATCTTTTGGAGGCATCGATCGGAATGGCGGCCTTGAATTCATTGATAGAGATCGATGAAGACCGTTGTGTTGAACTGAATGCCTTTGAAATATTGGCAGAAAAAGGAGAGGGCAAAAACGTATGCGTCGTGGGCCATTTCCCGTTTATTCCCAGGATGCGGAAATTGGCCAATAGACTCTGGGTAATAGAAAAAAGACCCCAGGAAGGGGATCTGTCGGAAGAAGAGGCTGAAAATGTACTGCCTATGGCTGACGTTGTGGCTATTACTGGTACGTCATTGATCAATCATACAGTAGATGAATTATTAAGTTTGTGCAGGAAGAGTTTTGTTGTGATGGTGGGGGCGACATCGCCTTTGTCACCTGTACTTTTTGACTATGGGGTTGATATGATTGCCGGTTCAAAAGTAGTTGATCCGCAAAAGGCTATTCAGTATATAAACGAAGGGGCTACATTTAAACAGATAAAGGGTATAAAGCACTTGATTATGAAAAAATAAAAAAGGAGGAAAGACAATGGAAGCAAAGGATGTACTGTATCTTGGCCTCGGAGCTGCTTTTTTAGCAAAGGATAAGCTCAAAGAACGGATGAAAGAATTGGAGAAACGCGGGGAAATCAATAAGGAAGATGCCAAGAAGTTTATTCAAGACGCTAAAGACCGGGCCAAGAAGGAACAGGATGCATTTGACTCGCGTATCCAGGAAAAACTCAAAGAGACCATCCATGAGATGGGCCTAGCCACCAAGGAGGATCTTGAAGAACTGAAAACAATAATAAAAAAGGCCTGATGCTCAAAAATTATAATCCAGGACGGGTGTGGAAGACATTTCGTTTTTTGCTCACCGTATTTGTTATTGTCCGCAAGAAAGAGCACTTTCTTTATATACGTCCCCTGGATCCAGCCGCGTTCAAGCGAACCATCCTTGACCTGGGCGTAAGCTTTATCAAGCTGGCCCAGGTCCTGGCCACCAGGGCCGATTTTTTTACCGAGGAATATCTGCGGGAGCTTAAGACTATCCATGACGAGGTCGAGCCCATGGACCGGGCCGATTTTGAGGTCATGTACAACCGGGCCTTTGGCTCAGTCCGGCCCTTTCGTCATTTTGTACACAGTCCTATTGCCAGTGCCTCCATAGGCCAGGTGCACAAGGCCGTACTGGATGACGGCACAAAGGTGGCTGTGAAAATACGCCGCCTGAACATTGAAAAGGACGTCCTTGATGATATAAGAATTATTGGTATTTTCCTCAGGATTTTCCATCCTTTCTTCAGTCGGCTTACAAAGAACTCTTTAGAAGCAGTGCTCAATGAATTCGCCGACATGATCGTCAAAGAAGTGGACCTGTCCATTGAATTGGACAATCTTCGTAAATTCAGGGAGATCTATCAACTGAGCGGCATCCGATTTCCCGATGTATATCCACGCCATTGTACCTGTGACGCCCTGGTTATGAGTTTTGAGACAGGGATGCGTATTGATGATAAAGAGGGCCTGGCCCGCTCAAATATCCCATTTACCACCCTTATGGACAGGATGATCTCATTCTATATGGAACAGATGCTGGTATGCGGCCTTTTTCACGCCGATCCTCATCCTGGCAATTTTTTAGTTGGGGAAGACGGTACGCTGATTGTCCTTGACTTCGGAATGGTCAAGCGTTTGTCCAACTCCACCCGGGTGGCCATGATTGAGATGATCAAGGCCGCCAATGAGCAAGACTTTGAGCTCTTTATCGTCTCATGCAAACGGTTAGGTGTAATCGCAGCTACGGCACGGGAAGACCAAATGCAGGAACTGGCGGAGCGCATGTTTGATATCTTTGGAAATGAAAACTTGAACGCCACGAGCATGCAGAACCTGGCCTTTGATGTACTGGACTCCATGAGGGAACTTCCCTTCAAAGTTCCACAGGAACTGGTCTATGTCATGCGGGCCAGCTCCCTCGTGGAGGGACTGGGGACCAGCTTTATTGAAAACTTTAACGGCATTAAAGACATCCTGCCTGTTCTGATAAAAAATATTAACAGGGCACTGGGTGCGGAAAACAGGTTATTCCCCACATTCAAAAGCGAGCTCATGTCCTTGCCCCTGACCGTGCGGCGGCTGAAGATAATTATCACACATTTGAGTGAGGACAACCTGCACATAAAGCTGTCCGGGGAGACCATGGAAATCCTGGGAGAATATGTACGTGCCTACCTGAAACCCATAGGCATGGGCGTACTTCTGATCACAGCGGCTTTTTTCGTGCAGAACTTGAGCTTTTTCCATCACCAGGAAGTTGCTGTTATTCTGTTTATTCTTGGAGTTTTGCGGGTACTTATCGCCCTGAAATAATGGATCTTTTCTGGACAGATGCGGTGCCCTGTGAACGCTTACAATTTTTTGTCCAGCTCGTGCAGCAGCTCCGCTATTGATCTGTCTGTGGACAGTACCATTAAATGGTCCTGATCAAGTTCATCTGTTGGGGCGAACAGTTCCTTTTGTTTCAGATAGATCTTCCACCGACCGTCTGAAACCTGGGTTTTTATTCGGGTTCTTTGGGTCAAGCGTCCTTTTATTTCATGTTCAGGACAGGTACACAAGATAAAATGGATGTTTGCTTTAGCCTCTCTGGCTAATTCAAAAAGTCTAAATCTCTCTTCCCTGTCCCGATAAGTGGCATCCAATATCACTGACTCCCCCTGCATCAGATGTTTGCCGGCAAGGCAGGCCAATGCCCTATATGTTGTTAAAGTCTGTTGTTGGCTGTAAATGCCCTGACCAAAGGGCTCCCAGCGGCGTTCATCTGTGGGTATCCCGGCTACAAATTCCTTTCTTACCCTGTCTGAATTATAGAAAGGAAGTTGATGGCTTTTTGCCCAGGCAGATGCAACTGTGGACTTCCCCGTACCGGAAAGGCCGAAAAATACATACAGGTCGGGTACGCCGATACCGCCTGCATAATTTAACGCCAAGCGGAAGTATTCTAAGGCCTGACGCCTGGCACTTTCTTTTGTTTCACTGTCTATTCCATCGGATGCCCAGGTAAAACAACCGATTTTACCCCTTACATACGCCCTGTAACACTTATAGAAGTCATTTAACTCAAGAAGCCGGGCGTCCCCGATCCGATCAGAAAATGACCTGACAAAATAGTTGGAGAGTATTGGAAGACCGTGATAGTCGAGATCCATAGCCAAAAAGGCCACATCCGAGGCAATGTCCCCGCATCTAAAGCGTTCATTAAACTCAATGCAGTCAAAGACGTAAACAGCGTTATTTGTTTTGTCAAAACAGATATTTGCAGAATATAAATCCCCGTGGCCTTCTTTGATTAGGCCTTGTTCCATTCTTGACAGAAACAAAGCTTTATTGCTGTTAATGAAAGACCTGGTGTAATTACAGATATGACTGTAGGCGGCTTCTTCGATGAGATTCCCAACAAATGATACAGTCTGATCGAAGTTTTCTTCTGTGTTTTGACGTATTATGTCTATTGTCCCAAAATTTTTGATTTCCTGTCCCGCGGCGGCTTTTTTGTAAAAAGGCGCCAGTCTATTAACAACCGTATCAATTTCGGCATTGCCTACCATATTTTCAGAAAGGAGGCGAACCATCATGCCTTCTTCAGGCATACGCTGCATAACCACGGCCCACTCCACTGGCTCCCCGGTCCCATTAATTTTTATTTGCCCATCATCATTGGTAACAGGCCACACATCCAGGTAAATCTCCGCACACAGCCGGCGATTTAACCGTAGCTCTTCCAGACAAAAATGGTGCCTCTTTTCCAGTGTTGTAAAATTCAGGAAACCAAAGTCCACAGGCTTTTTGAATTTATAGACCCTGTCTCCTGCCAGGAATACCCAGGAAATGTGTGTCTGAATCATAAGAACATCATCCACAGGATGTGGATATGATGCAGGATCTAACATTGTCTTCATCCAAGAAGGTTTCTTAGGCATAGAATTCTCCTGAGCGGCTATTTTCGCCTTTATTATTTTTGGGCCGGAAGTCTGATCTTGATTCCTATGACCGGTGTGATTATGCTAATTTTAGTTTTATCGGGATATCATGGTTTTGTCGACCGTCATAATAGGAGTTTGTTGAAAATGGCAGAGATTAGAAGCGCTATTGAAATCGCTATGGAAAAGGCGGATCGTCTGGGACGTGCTACCAAGGAAGATTTGGAGGCTGAGAAGTGGCTGGATCATGGCCACCGAATAGTTGCCAGGTATATGCAAGGTGAAATTGAGAATCTTGAAGCCGGCTTCAGCGATATTTCCGGGGATGAGATGCCATCGGTATTAAAGGGAGCCACAGAAATACTGTTAAGGAATATTGTTTTACCCAGGAATAAAGACCAGTGGCCGGGCATAAAAAAGGCCCTGAGTGGTTTTTTGGAACTAAAAGGCAGTGTTGCCAATCAGACTATTCCTCGCATCGAGCAATTGCTGAAAAGCTATGAGCAGACTCGTGATCAATATCACGAACAGTTAAAAATGCAGATGCAGGACCACCTCGGTGGAATAAAGCAGGCCGTTTCACAACAGTATGGTGCGGCTATGGCCAGCGAGATAGATGTTGATTCATTGCCTGAATTTCAAAAGGAGTGGTCTCGGATATCTTCTGAAGTCACTGATCAATTTGAGCAACAATTGATTCCTCTTAAGGAATACTTGGAGGAATTGTAACTGTTCACTGGGTTACAACGCCCTTTTACCCCAACCTACCGAGCTGTAAGCGTTCACATGGCACTGCATAAATCATATAATATATTCATAAGTTAATAACAGATCTTAAACCAATTTATTTTTATGAATGAGACAAAACTCCGGGAGCTGCTGGAGAAAATAAGGGCGGGCGATCTATCTATAAACCTGGGAATAGAGAGCCTTAAAAAACTCCCTTTTGAGGACCTGGGCTGGGCCTGTCTTGATCACCACAGACACATCAGGGAGGGATTCCCAGAGGTCGTTTACGGACCTGGGAAGACATGTGAACAACTAGTAGACATTGTCTCCAAGCTGATTTCCGTTGGCGGGCCGGTACTTGTGACACGTGTATCAGAGGAACAATCAGAGTGTGTTGTCCAGGCTATACCGGAGATAGAATTTTACCCAATACCCAAATCACTGACCTGGTTGGGAGAAAATTCCAGGCCTAGGCCGTCAAATAAAGGAACTGTCCTGGTAATTTCAGCCGGTACGGCTGACCTGCCGGTTGCAGAGGAAGCCTGTCTGACCCTGAAGCTTATGGGACATCCTTTTAAACGGATCTATGATGTAGGAGTAGCTGGTATTCATAGATTACTTGATCATCTGGACGAATTACGCCAGGCCAGTGTCATAATAGCTGTGGCGGGGATGGATGGCGTATTGCCGAGCATCCTTGGAGGTATTGTCAGTGTTCCTGTGGTGGCGGTCCCTTCCAGTACGGGCTATGGGGCCAATTTCCAGGGTCTTGCTCCGTTGCTTACCATGCTTAATTCCTGTGCTACAGGGGTTGCGGTGGTAAACATAGACAACGGCTTTGGTGCAGGGGCCTTTGCAGCCATGATAAATCAAGCTTGAGGCACGGAATTCAAAATTGTGTCTGAGTAGGGTAGGGCAGGGGTATTACGAATTAGATGGAGGCAGCAGTCCTTTAGCCCGCAGCTTACGTCGTTTTTCACGTCTTTTACGTCTTCTTTCGATTTCTCTATGCCTTTCGATCTTTTTGTGCCTGGACATTTGATCTCCTCATTAAAAATTTAATGTGTCACTCATAAGGGATTGCATAAAATAAGTCAATAGTGCCTCTTGCAAAGTCACAAAGTTTGAGTATGTAGGCATTGGAGGCGGATTCAGACTTGCAATGATATTTGCCGTGTCATAAGATATGTTTCTCGAGTATCCAGATTCTCCGCCCTTGAGAAAGGGCATAGGGGATTTAACGTGTAAGATGTTTTTTGAGTGAGGGAATAATGAAAGTCAAAAACTGGATGGCCAAAGACATAATAACCATCAGCCCTCAGGCCTCCATCAGTTCAGCGGTAAAACTAATGCACCAGCATTCCATAAGGCATTTGCCTGTTGTAGAAGATGATTCAATGCAAGGGCTGGTTACTGAAAGCAACTTGCGACAATATTTTTTTCCCTCCATGGTTCACGAACTCTCCATTTCAGACGTTATGATAGTGAACCCTATTACCGTGGATCCAAATGCCAGTATTGATTCTGCCGCACAGTTGATCCACAAATACAAAATTGGTGGCTTACCTGTTCTTGAAAAAAGACGATTGATTGGAATACTCACCATTACTGATATACTTGCAGCCTTTATAGAACTCTTTGGGCTTTTGAAGGAAAGTTGTCGGTTGGATATCATTCTATCTGAAAAAGGCGGAACGCTTGATGACGTGCTTCGACTGATTCGTGAGATGGGAGGAAAGGTAATTAGTATAGGGGTAGAAGCGCTGACATCCAAAAAAAAGATCTATTACATCAGGCTGGAAAAAGTAGACTTATCGGCTATTGTCCAGGCATTAGAGGATGAAGACCACAAGGTAGTTTCTATACTGGACTAAAACAGCTACGGAATTTGAGTATGGCTCATTATCAAGTCAATAAAACTTTTCAAGAAATAAACGAAAAGATCCGATCCGGGAAAGCAGTCGTAGTTACTGCCGAGGAGATGATCGGCATTGTCCGGAAACATGGGGAAGTTGAGGCAGCAAGAAAGGTAGACGTTGTGACTACCGGTACTTTTTCCCCGATGTGTTCTTCCGGCGCTTTCATCAATATCGGGCCTTGTGTGCCAGGGATAAAGGCCGCCAAAGTATGGCTTAACGGCGTGCCTGCCTATGCCGGTCTTGCTGCACTGGATGTGTATTTAGGGGCTACAGAACCTCGCAACAACGACCCTCTCAACAATGTCTATCCTGGGGAGTTTCTCTATGGAGGCGGACATGTAATACAGGATTTAGTGGCTGGTAAGTCAATAAATTTAACAGCCGAGTCTTATGGGACCCATTGTTATCCAAGCCGGTGCTTAGATAAAAAAGTCACCCTTGCGGATCTGCCTTTTGCCCGGCTCTGTAATCCTAGAAATTCATTCCAGAATTATAACTGCGCAGTAAATGTTACCAAAAAAACCATTTATACATACATGGGCACTTTGCGACCAAGGCTTGGCAATGCTAACTACTGCACTTCCGGGCAGTTAAGTCCGTTACTGAATGACACATACTATCAAACTATCGGCACTGGTACGCGCATCTTCTTAGGCGGCGGGCCGGGTTATGTGCTTTCTGCCGGGACCCAGCATAATCCTGATATTCCTCGAAATGAAAAAGGCCTGCCGCGCAAACCCGCAGGTACGCTTATGGTAACCGGCGATCTCAAACAGATGCACCCTCGGTGGCTAGTGGGCGTGAGTATCCTTGGTTATGGTTGTTCCCTTGCTGTAGGGCTCGGAATACCAATACCAATTCTTAACGAAGAGATGGCCATGCGAACAGCTATATCCGATGAGGATATTGTAACCCAGGTCATTGATTACGGTCATGATTATCCCTTGGGGAAAAGCACATGCCTTACGGAAGTCACTTATGCACAATTAAGAAGCGGAACCATAAGGATAGGAGGGAAAGACGTCCAGACCGCTCCTCTCTCCAGCTATGTCAGGGCACGGGAGATTGCAGAGATACTCAAGAAATGGATTAGTGAGGGCCGATTTGTACTTGGAGAGCCCCAGGAACTCTTGTCAACCAAAAACACAGTTTGATCAACAAATCAAGAAGCTCTGAATTATTGATAGAATACCTGAGTAGCATGAAGGGTGGGGTTGGCATTGCTTTTTCGGGTGGAGTAGACAGTACCTATCTGCTGAGAATAGCGAGGGATGCATGTCCTGGGCAGGTTGTTCCCTTTCTCCTTGTATCGCCTTTTCTGTCCGGGAAGGAGCAAACCTGGGCACATAGCATTGCTGATAGAATCGGCATGCCGCTCAAGGAAGTGCCTTGGTATCCATTCGATTTCCATTGTATCAGGGAAAATGGGAGTGACAGATGCTATTATTGCAAGTATGCAATGTACCATGAACTATGGTCAGTTTGTCGAGAACATGGAATTTCGAATCTGCTGGACGGAACCCAGTTGGATGACCTTAATAACGATAGACCGGGCCTCAAGGCAATACAAGAATTATCAGTAAAAAAGCCTCTTGTATATTGTAATCTGAATAAAAACAATATAAGGAGATTGAGTGCCAAGTTATGTCTGCCAACATGGGATCGGCCCAGTCAGTCGTGCCTTGCGACCAGAGTGGTCACCGGAACTTTTATTACAAAAAAATTAATTAAAAAGATAGAATCTGCCGAAGAATTTCTAACTGACATGCAGATGGAGAATACAAAATTGCATGTGGAAGGAAATAGTGCGTATTTGGAGGTTTCGGAAGAGGAAAGGTTAGATGTAGAAGGGCAATGGACGAAAATTCAAGGCTTTTTACAGAATATAGGATTTCGCTATTTTGATCTGAGGATCAAAGTATAACTTAAAATAATATAAATGGAGGGTAACATGAACAAGGGACAACTGGTAGATCGTATGGCAAAGTCATCCGGCATTTTCAAAACTGCTGCGGACAAGGCATTAAATGGATTTATGGAAGCTGTCACTGAGGCACTCAACGCTGGAGAGAAGGTGACCCTGGTAGGTTTTGGGACTTTTTCCGTAACTGAGAGGAAAGCTCGTACAGGTCGCAATCCGCGCACAGGAAAACCCATGGAAATTCTTGCCAAGAAAGTAGTAAAATTCAAGCCTGGGACAAAGCTGTCCGAATCAGTGGAATAAAAAGCACTCACGTCGAGTAAAGCCAGTAAAAGAAGGTAACTATAGCTGGCTATATCAGCCAGACCGGAATTTTTTTCGGGGTTCATATCCCGTGTTCAGGTAAAGTATGTCTATGCTCAAAATATACGAATTCTGTAATAAGACCTGGGATGAGCCAAAAAAATAAATAATTGGCTCATCCCCATCTTACCTCTGACTATGACGTCGTGCTAAGTCTTCACTCCTGCCAAGGTTTTTCCTCTTAGCTAGATGCTAAACGTACAAAATTTAAGATATTGCGTGTTCCTGCCGATAATAAGAACATAAATTGTTGATTAGGAGTTTTTAGACATGAAAAATTCGAATTCAGCAGATAGAAATAAGCTGTCTTCAGGTTCTCGATTATTGCAAAATGAATATTCCAGACCCTGAACGGGCTGCCAGAATACAGTTATTGAAAGAACAGGTACGGAAGGGTACTTATAAAGTAGATGCTGATAAGGTCGCACAGAGCATGCTGAAGAATTTTATAAACCAAGACAATATTTTTTCCTCCTCAAGAAGATTAAGATTCTCCTAACTCCAACCTCACGCTTTTTCCGCAAAAGCCAAAACTACAAATAACAGAGGCTCAACAGATTTTCAGAATAAAAGACACCGGAAGGCAGGAGGCAATTTTTTCTCGGTTATTGTTAATGTCGCATAATATATATTATGTAAAATAAATACTGTTTAGTAACTAAAACCATGCCATTGAATCCATGTTGTTGATTTTAATTCCTAAATTCTTGAATCACTCGAGACTAAGTTCACTGGAAATATCGTGTTTCGTCAGGCGACTGATTTTTTGATTGATGTCTGCTGTGCGCAAGGCCTGTTTTCGAATTTCTTTTAACGTTGCGGCAACATTCCCATCTTGTTCCATATTTAAAAGCAAAATTTCGATCTTTCCGATAATTATTTGTAACGGCTGGTTTAATTGGTGAGATGCGCGCCCAATAAAATCAAGAATATCAAGAAGCATAGGAATTTTTAAAATTTCTTTTTTAAAATCCATAATCCTGAAACCAGATGAAACACTTCTAACAATCTGGTCTATTCCAATGTCTACCGGCAGGATCTCATCTGCTAATACAGATAAGTCCTTGTTGGGATTTTTCTGAAGGCAAATAATATATATATCGTGTAATTCTCGATCTGAACGAACCTTTTTGCATATCTCAAGCCCTGTCTCCGAAGAGATATCAGGATCGATAATCAGAATTCCTTTTTTTTGTCCTCTTAAGGCATTAAGGCCCTTTTCCCGGCTACTGGTGAAATGAACTTCATAATCTTTAAGTGATAAAATAGAAGCCATTGCATCCAATTCTTGAGATTTGATGCCCAATATCACAACATGCCCTGTTTTTTCCTTTTTTGGTTCCCTTTTAATTAATTCAAAGTCAAGTTTTTGACAGTCTTGGTCTCTAAAGAGGTCTCTTTCAAGGGAGTCAAGCAACTTTGTATGATCCGTTGTTCCTTGCGGGTCTATACTCAGGACACCAACAGATATGGAAAAAGGTATATTCAGACGCTCTTTGATTTTCTTTGGAATCAACTTCTTGAGCCTCAAGGCAGCCGCCTCCCCTCCTGCCTCATATGTTGTCGGCAAGATCGCAACAAACCTATTTTTGGCTATCCTATATATGGAATCATTGTTTCTTAATATTTCGGAAAGATTGTTAGAAACTTCCTCAAGGCCAGATCCCTTGTGAGGTTCATCCGCACTTATTCTATCATCCACTTCCACAAGAAGCAGAGTTGTCCGATATTTGTGCTCTCTAACTCGGACGAGTTCATGCTTAAGATCTTCAACAAAGCCCTCCAAATTTCGCAATCCGGTCTCAGTATCTATCATGGTTTGCCTCCATTAAGAATGTTCAAAGTCTTTTTCAGCTACCAAAACAATAAATCCGGCTTTGGAGTGTAGGCCCTTTATAGGTTTCTCTGGGTGATATTTTTTCAATTTTGGAGATTGGAAAAGAGTAGAAGTCCCACCTAATATACGAAAATGCGCCTTTTCAATATTTGACAACAGGTCTTCCAAGCAAAAAAACGAGGCGTATTTATAAAGAGGGTGTCCTTCCCGTTTTTTTTGTTCGTAGAGGCTTCCCCAGTTTGAATCCTTGGGTACAAATCCGATTATTAATAAGCCACCCCTCTTGAGAACACCTGCTGCTTCCTGCAAGGCCTTAAACGAATCTTCTAAAAAGCAAAAGGAAAAGATGAAAAATATTTGCTCCAGGCTATTCTTTTTGAATGGTAAAGCTTCGGCCATGGCCTGTATAGAGATCACTCCGCGATTCTTGGCCAATGCCAATAGCCCGTGAGCTGGGTCCACGCCATATCGTATACCCAGGGCATGAGAAAAACGTCCGGAACCTATACCCACCTCCAAAGAAAAGGGGGATGCTGAAACGACCTCATTTAAGGCATTAAGTTCACACTGAAAAAGGGGATTATCATCATACCAGGAGTCATAGGCCTCTGCGATTTTTTCAAAGGCCTTTGAAGCTTGGGGGATAACCCTGTTTGACATTGTAATTTCCAGATGCCTAAAACTTACATTATATACATATGTTAAGTTAATAATCTAAGTCATTTTCTTATATGTTCCAAAAGTTCTTCCGCTATACTGTCAAATATCTTGGCACACTCGCTATCAGTATCGAGGGTCATGGGTTTACCAGCATCACCTCCCTCTCTGATCTTCTGGTCCAGTGGAACCTTACCCAATAAAGGGACCTCGAATGCTTTGGCAATTTTTTCTCCCCCTCCACTACCGAACACCTCCAGGATTTGTCCTTCAGATACACCTGGAACACGAAGAAAAGACATGTTTTCCACTATCCCAAAGATCGGGACATTTTGACCTACGAATAGACCAACACATCGACGCACATCGGCAAGGGCAACCTTTTGAGGAGTAGTGACTATTATGACACCGTCAAGAGAAATTAATTTCGCCATAGTCAGAGGAGCATCACCTGTACCGGGAGGCAGGTCTATCAATAGATAGTCCAGCTCTCCCCAGGCCACATGTCCCAGGAACTCTTTAATAGCCTTGGTTACCAAAGGGCCTCGCCAGACTATCGGCACCCCCTCCCCTGCCAAAGTGCCTGTAGATACAACCTTGAGACCGAATTTCTCAATTGGTAGAAGCATGCCCTTAGAACCTAAAGGCCGCTCGTGGATGCCAAGCATTATCGGAATATCCGGACCATGCATGTCAGCATCAAGGATCCCTACCTTAAAACCCTTTTTTGAAAGTGCAATTGCCAGATTCACAGTAACGGTAGTCTTGCCTACCCCACCCTTCCCGCTGGCAACAGCAATTATGCACTTTACCTTTTCTATTCCCTGCATCTCAGATGGCTTTTGGCCTAACAGCTTTGCTCTCCCCTCAGATGTCATGGCAGTGAGAATTATTTTGACTTCACTCACACCCTCTACGTTGTGTATAGCTTTCTCGACATCGTCCTTGATCTGATTCTTCATAGGATAGCTGGCCACGGTAAGGGCCACGGTAACAAGGACTGCTGAGCCGGCTATCTCAATATCTTTAATCATCCCAAGCTCTACAAGGCCCTTTTTGAGGCCCGGGTCCTTCATCTTCTCTAGTACATCCAAAATTTTTTCTTTTGTAACAACCATTTTGTATTCCTTATATCTTTAAATTATTTTACAAATAGCAAAAATTGCCTTACTGATAATTGAGGGATTGAAGGTACTTATTGATTTTAATTCCTCAATTTATTTTAAAAGGTTATTCCCTTTTTTAAATTTTAAATTTAGAATTCAGAATTCAAAATTGTGTCTGAACAGCTTTTCCGTTTAGACACTAAATACTACTTTAACTTAAGAGCTACCATAAAATTAACTATTTTGGCAAAAAAATTATTACGGCTTGACCTTATTTTATTGCAGAAAGGGCTTGCCACTTCAAGAAATCAGGCCCAAGCTCTCATTAGTACCGGCAAGGTCCGAGTTGAAGGACACATCATTAATAAAGCAGGACACCGGTTTTCTGCTGATGCTCAAATAGAGCTTGCTGAGAACCTGAATCTCTATGTGAGCCGTGGTGGACTGAAACTTGCGCACGCACTCGAGTATTTTGTAATAGATGTTCACGGTCTTGTTTGTATGGACGTTGGGGCATCTACCGGAGGATTTACAGATTGTTTGCTCCAGAAAGGGGCAGCAAAGGTTTACGCAGTGGATGTTGGCTACGGTCAGCTAGACTGGCGTTTGAGGAATGACGAAAGGGTTGTGCCTATCGAACGGACCAATATACGATATTTGCCTCCTGACGTCTTGGATTCTCAAATATATCTAGCTACAATAGATACGTCATTTATTTCACTCAGGCTGGTAATACCCTCTATTCTTCCATTTATGAATCGGGAGAGTCGTATTATTGCCCTTGTAAAACCTCAATTCGAGGTTGGGAAAGGAAAAGTTGGAAAAGGCGGAATAGTAAAAGACCCAAAGCTTCACTACGAGGTCTTGGATAGACTAATTTTATTTTGCAATAAATTGAAACTGACTGTCATAGGAGTTACGCCATCACCTATCCTCGGAGCAAAAGGCAACAGGGAATTTCTTATGCTGATTGAGTATCCTGGAGACCATAAAGACGCACAAATAAATGTTGAATTTTGAATTTTGAATTATGGAAAAAGAATGGAAAAGATTTATCATTTATCAACACTTAGTATTTAATATTTTTAGTTTTTTCCAGATATTTTCCAAATATGACGAACTAGAATTAGGAAGTGCGAAAAAATGAGCTGGCTCGACCTTGAGAATCAAGACCAATTGGAAGACGTTGCAGAGAAGGAAAACGAGGAACCGCCCATGTGTAAGGTCTTGTTATATAACGACGATTATACGACAATGGATTTTGTGGTACGGATCTTGGAAGATATATTTCATAAGTCATCGTCAGAGGCAACAAGGATCATGTTGAATGTGCATTGCAACGGTTTTGGGATTTGTGGATATTATACCAGTGAGATTGCAGAAACAAAGGTAAAGGCCGTTCACATAAATGCGAAGGAAGCAGGTTTTCCCCTTAAGGCCAGTATGGAATATATATAGAAAGGTAAAAAAATGATAAGCAAAGACTTGGAAATAATGTTAGGTGCAGCGGCTCGGGAGGCTCATATTAGGCATCATGAATATCTATCTCTTGAGCATTTGCTTTTTGCAATAATTCACCACCAAAAGGGAGAGAATGCCATAATGGCATGTGGGGGCAATCCTGACCGGCTGAAATCCAGAATTGAAACATTTTTTGAGACTCACCTTGAGAAATTGCCGAACGATCAAAAAGAAGGCCCCCAACCCACGGTAATCCTGCAGAGGGTGCTCCAGCGGACCATTATGCATGTACAGTCCGCAGAAAAAGAAGAGGCCGACATAGGAGATCTTCTTGCTTCAGTGATGACCGAGGAAGATTCCTATGCAGCGCATTTTCTTAATCAGGAGGGAATCACCAGGCTGGATATACTGAATTACATATCACATGGGATTGAGCGAACTGGTTCTTATCAAACCATTAGCCCCCAAAGAAAGATAGATTCCCAAGCTGGGAAACAGGCAAAATCCTCAACAAAACCAGCAAGTGCCCTCGATGCCTTTACTATAAATCTCACGAAGAAGGCTGCTGATGGAGGAATTGACCCGCTTGTTGGACGAAAGGTGGAACTGGAACGTACAATGCAGATCCTCTGCAGACGCAGAAAGAATAATCCTATTTACGTGGGCGACCCCGGAGTAGGCAAGACGGCCATGGCTGAAGGATTGGCACTAAAAATCGGGCAAGGCGAAGTGCCTGAGCCTTTACAAGACACGGAAATGTATACTCTGGATATGGGATCGCTTCTTGCCGGCACCAAATACAGAGGGGAGTTTGAGACCAGGCTCAAAGCGGTTATTGCCCAGATCAAAAAGTGTCCCAGGGCAATACTTTTCATTGATGAAATCCATACTGTCGTGGGAGCAGGAGCCACCAGTGGAGGGTCTCTGGATGCCTCAAATATTCTTAAGCCGGCCCTGGCAAATGGTGAGCTAAGGTGTATAGGTTCAACCACTTATGAGGAATACAGGAATTTTTTTGCAAAGGATCGCGCACTTTCAAGGCGTTTTCAAAAGATAGAGATTCTGGAACCTAGTGTGGGAGAGACGGTGAAAATCCTTAAGGGGCTGAAGTCACATTACGAAAAGCACCATGGAATAAAGTACACTGATAGTGCCCTGAAATCTGCGGCTGAACTATCAGGTAGATACCTTACAGATCGTTATATGCCGGACAAGGCTATTGACGTAATAGATGAAGCGGCATCTGTATTGAGACTTTCAGGCAATGGTGGAAATAGGCCAAGGCTTGTTACTACACGTCACATCGAAAATGTAATTGCCAAGATGGCCCGATTGCCTGCAAAGACTATTACTCAGTCGGACCGCTTTCGTCTTGAAAAAATCGAAGAATCCATAAAATCCTTGGTCTTCGGCCAAGATGAAGCTGTAGAAATCTTATCAAAAGCCATCAAGCGTTCCCGGGCCGGTCTTTCTCATCCTGAGCGTCCTATCGGCTCTTTTCTGTTTATGGGACCCACAGGAGTTGGAAAGACGGAGCTTGCCCGGCAGACCGCTGCAGTGCTTGGAGTACACTTCCAGCGATTCGACATGAGCGAATATATGGAAAAGCATGCTGTGGCCAGGCTCATTGGTGCGCCTCCCGGCTATGTTGGATTTGATCAAGGAGGTCTTCTTACCGAGGCCATTCGTAAGCACCCATACTGTGTTCTACTTTTGGATGAAATAGAGAAGGCCCATCCCGATCTCTTTAGCATCTTGCTTCAGGTTATGGATTATGCCACCCTTACCGATAATACAGGTAAGAGGGCAGACTTCCGTCACGTGATATTGATTATGACCTCAAATGCAGGGGCAAGAGAGATGGAAAGCCAGATAATTGGTTTTGGTGCAAAGGTGGAAGACAGCCAATACAAAGGGGAGAATATAATAAAACAGATCTTCAGCCCGGAATTTCGTAACCGGCTGGAGGCTGTTATATCTTTCAGCCATTTGACCGTTTCAGCAATGGAGCAGGTAGTGGACAAACTCCTGGGGGAAATCCGGGAGCAGTTATCCGGACGCAAGATCAAACTGAATGTCACACCTGCTGCCAGGTCCTGGCTTGCCCAAAAGGGATATGATCCTCAATTTGGAGCACGTCCTTTGGCTCGTATTTTACAACAGGAGATAAAAGACCCAATGTCTGACGCCATTCTATTCCACGGACTCTCAAAAGGAGGCGAAGTTTTAGTTGACGTTGAAGATGGGCAGCTTATTATTCATAAGTGATTCTGCTCAAAATACTCCATCTGCAAGGATACCCTGACAATGCTCACAATTCAAAGCATTACAATTGTTCCCAGCCTGCCTGATCGTTTGATGCCGCTGATGACTATTGCTCGTAATATTTGGTGGACCTGGACCCCTGAGGCTATCCATCTCTTTCAGGACATGGACCGGGAATTGTGGGAGAGGTGCAAACATAACCCGGTTTCCTTGCTGGGCACCATTGAGCAACCCAGGCTGGAAAGGCTTGAGGGGGATGATGTCTTTCTTGCCAGAATGGAAAAGGTGCAAATGGAACTGGAACGTTATCTACATGCCCAGACATGGTATAAAAAGATCAGTGAGAATCGGGATGACGGGATAATAGCATACTTTTCTGCTGAGTTCGGCCTGCATGAAAGCCTTCCTCTATATTCCGGGGGGCTTGGAATCCTTGCTGGTGATCACATGAAGTCGGCCAGTGATCTGGGGCTTCCCCTCATAGGAATTGGTCTTCTTTATAAACACGGGTATTTTCAACAATATCTCAATCCTGATGGATGGCAGCTTGAGACCTATCCCTCAAATGATTTCTACAATATGCCGGTAAACCTGGTTAGGGACAAAGAAGGAAACCCTTTGACAGTCCAGGTGGAGCTTGAGGGCAGAGAGGTCCACATACGGGTCTGGTCCCTTAATGTAGGCCGTGTCAAAATCTATAACCTGGATACTGATGTCCCATTAAATTCCCGTTCAGATAGACAGATTACCTCGTATCTCTATGGCGGCAGCCTTGAAACCAGGCTCCAGCAGGAAATAGTGCTGGGCATTGGGGGAATAAAGTTAATAATGGCCCTTGGCCAGTGCCCTTCGGTCTGCCACATGAATGAAGGCCATTCCGCCTTCATGGCACTGGAACGTATCAACCAGATAATGCGCAAGGACAGTCTGCCTTATGACGTGGCCCTGGAGACCGTGCGTGCCACAAGCATATTTACTACTCATACCCCTGTCCCTGCAGGAATAGACCGCTTCCCGCCTGAAATGATCCGCCGGTACTTCACAGGATTGGCAAATGAAATGGGCATTGGTATTGATGCATTCCTTGGCCTTGGAAGGATCAATCCCGGTGATCAGGCTGAAGAATTCTGTATGGCAGTACTTGCTATCAATATGGCATCTCAAACCAACGGCGTGAGCAAGCTTCACGGTGAGGTCACACAAAAGATGTGGGGTGGCATATGGCCCCAGATTCCACAGCACGAGATCCCGATAACCCATGTCACTAACGGAATACATATACTCGGCTGGCTATCAAGTGAGATGTCCATGCTGTATGAACGATATTTAGGATCAAGATGGATCGATGAGCCCACAAATCACGCTATTTGGAAAAGGAGCGAGCAAATCCCTGACTTTGAGCTATGGAGAAGTAAAGAAAGATTGAGAGAGGGACTTATATCTTTTTCCAGGGCAAGGCTCAGAAAGCAGCTTCAGGCAAAAGGTGCCCCAGGTTACCAGATGAAGCTGGCTGACGAGGTCCTGGATCCTGAGGCCCTTACCATAGGCTTTGCCAGGCGCTTTGCAACATACAAACGTTCCGCCCTGCTCTTTCGAGATCCTGACAGGCTCAGGCAGATACTAACTAATGAAGAGCGTCCTGTACAGATCATCTTCAGTGGCAAGGCCCATCCACAGGATAAGTACGGCAAGGAACTCATCCACAAGATAGTGCAAATGGCCAACACTCCGGAGTTTCGAAAGTACATAGTCTTTATTGAAAATTACGACATAGAAGTGGCCAGGTACCTGGTCCAGGGAGTAGACGTCTGGCTTAACACCCCTCTGCGCCCAATGGAGGCCAGCGGGACCAGCGGCATGAAGGTTCCGGCCAACGGCGGAATCAACCTGAGCATCCTTGATGGCTGGTGGTGTGAAGGTTATAAAGGCAACAATGGTTGGGCTATAGGTGCGGGTGAGGAGTATGAAGATCGCGAATACCAGGATGAGGTGGAAAGCCGGCTTCTCTATGAACTGCTTGAAAATACCGTAGTGCCACTGTTTTATGATAGATCTGCCCATGATATACCCCATGGATGGGTTGAGATGATGAAGAATTCTATCCAGACCGTGTGTCCTTATTTCAATACAAACCGCATGGTGGAAGAATATGCCAGCCGGTTTTATCTGCCCAACATCTCCAAATGGCACTTGTTAGCAAAGGATAACTGGAAGGAGGCCAGGGAGTTGTCCCGCTGGAAACGGGAGACATCAGAAGTATGGCACAAAGTCAAAATACTTGATTTGCAGGTCCCGATCAACGGATCGCCAAAGGTCGGGGATCGTTTGCCGATCAAGGCCGTACTGGATCTTGGCGGGCTGGATCCTGAAGAGGTGCGGGTTGAGGCGTATATTGGTCGACTGGACGATAAAGGAGAGATCCCGGAAGGCCATCCACTACCGATGCTTCCCATAAATGGGCAGCAAGAAGGAGGAGGATCTGTCTTTGAAGGAACACTACTCTGTCTTTCAAGCGGGCGGATAGGTTTTACTATTAGATGTTATCCTTTCCAGAAAGAACTCAGCCACAAGTTTGAGCTTGGGCTTCTGACCTGGTGGGAAGCTGGAAAATAGTTTCCATGTTATTTTTTTCCAGGCCCTTATATACGTACAAAATAAAAGCGGAGGCGTTTTCGCCTCCGCTTTTTCTATTTAATTCTGATCCTGATTAATTCTAAGGCAGCTTTTTCATAATAGATTCGGACACTTCCTGGATAGAGGACGTTCCGTCCACTGAAATAACTTTAGGACCTTCTAAATTCTTGAAAAAGTTGACCGCAGCCATTGTTCCAGTCGTATCATCATAGTAAATGTTATGGCGCTTGTTGATGGCTTCCTCGTCCTGATCATCAGGCCTTGTTATAAGATCACCGCCGCATACCCGGCAGACAAGTTTGCCGTCTTTTTCCACAGGTTTAATAGCATCAAACGCAATATGGTTGGGATGGTTATTATCATTAACACAGAGTCGGCGACCCATGATTCGCAGTTTGGCTACCTCCCGGTCCAGGATGATCTCCAAGACGTAATCCAGATCCATACCTTCGTCCTTCAAGGCCTTTGCAAGGGTTTCCGCCTGGACTTTGTTCCTGGGAAAACCGTCCAGAAGCCAGCCATTCTTACAATCGTCTTCCTTGAGCCGGTCGAGTATCATCGGGATTGTAATATCATCCGGAACCAGATCACCTTTATCAATATATTCCTTGGCCTTTAAACCAAGTTCTGTCCCTTCGCCGATATTTTTCCGGAAGATCGCACCCGACTCGATATGGGCGATACCATATTTTTTTTTGATAATCGCGCCTTGGGTTCCTTTACCACTTCCATTGGGTCCAAAAGCCAAAATGTTCATACTCCACTCCTTTTTTTAATGTTTATTTTGTCATAATGAATCAATGATAAAATTCAACTCTTTATAACCCTTCATCACCGCCGGCCGCAAGACAAATACCAAGGAAATCGACCTAAATGTTCACGACGAGGCCTTTCGTCACCCCCGAGCATGAAAATTTGCCACCCGCTCGCTATACTCGTTCGACGCACACAAACAATTGAAAAAACAAAATTTGGGGTTTCCGTTCAGACACTATATAGTGCCTGAACGAAAAAACCGTTCAGACACAATTTTGAATTCTAAATGTTGAATTTTGAATTTAAAAAAGGAAGTAAACTTAATATGTTAATTGTCTCTGGCCTAAACTGAGAAAACAAAATTTGGGGTTTCCGTTCAGACATTATATAGTATATAATATAAAAATACAGAGGTAATGGTTATAAAGCTCATGGAAATGAATTTAAAGATTCTACCAAGTTACTTGATGCTGTTGTATTCCGTAACAGCAATCATCTTTAGCAGCCTTTTCTTTATTCCGTCGGCGTTGCTGGCTGAATCCTGGTACGTGAAACCTAGCGCAGAGATACCCTTAAGAAGTGGCAAGGGTCAAGAATACAGGATTCTTGCCGTGATACAAGACAGTAGTCAGGTGGAACTGCTGGAGGAAGACGGGGCCTGGGCCAGGGTAAGTACATCAAACGGCAAGGAAGGGTGGATGCTTAGAAGGTATCTAAGCAATTCTCTACCTTTAAAGGGTGTGGTCGCTTCATTACGGACTCAGAGAAATCGACTTAAGAAACAGACAACCGAGATTAGCAAACAATTGGATGAAGCCTCAGAGGCCCGGAATCAGTATGAGCAGGACTTGAAAGCCTGTATTCTGGACAGAGATCAAACCAGAAAAAACTATGATAGCCTTAAAGAAGATGCTGCAGATGTACTAAATTTCAAACAGGCCCTTTCAGAAACAGCAGAGGAACTCCAGGAAGTAAAACATAAATATACCATAGCCCAGCAGGAGAATGAACATCTCAGGGATAATAGCAAAATAAAGTGGTTTTTAGCCGGTGGCGGGATTCTTATAGTTGGTTGGGTTATAGGTCTTATAACAACCCGTGGACGTAAGCGCAGGCCTTCACTTCAAATCTAATAAGATAAAGATATTTGGCAGTGAAGTTTGAAACTTGCCTTTGGGAAAAACACAAAGATGTAGATGCATTATCTAATTTCTAATTTCCAGTTTCGACATGTTAAGGCTCTTTATGAAAAAAAGTTTTACTGATACCAGAATATTTAAATGCCCCAGATGTGGTAAGCCAGTTTCTTTTGAGGAAAATCCCTATAGGCCTTTTTGCAGTAAAAAATGCAAGATGATGGATCTTGGCGCATGGTTTATGGAAGAATACCAGATATCAGGGAAACAGAAATAAATAACTTACTAGGAAATAGAAAGAATATGGACGAAAAAAGCGAAAAGATTATTCCTTTATATGACGTAATTATTCTTGGGACAGGACCTGCCGGTCTGCAGGCTGCAATTCATGCGGCAAGAAAAAAGGCCAGGGTGCTGGTACTGGGCCGTCCGGAATCCAGCAGTCTGTACAAGGCCCATATTGAAAACTACTGCTGTGTGCCCGGAGTCAAGACAGGAAAGGAGCTCCTATCAGCAGGTATGCAGCAGGCAGAATATTTTGGGGCGGAACTTTTAAAAGAAGACGTTGTAGCGACTGCTGTCCTTCAGGATGAAGCATACCAGGTGACTACCGAGAGCGGAAAGACTTACTCTGCATATGCCCTGATAATTTCGACCGGAGTAACACGTAAAGGCCTCGGGCTTAAAGGAGAAAAGGACCTGGTCGGCAAAGGAATCAGCTACTGTGTTGACTGTGACGCAAATTTCTATAGGGATGCTGTGGTGGCAGTAGTGGGAGACGGGAGCGCTGCTGCCCATGGTGCAGTCACTCTGAGTAAAATAGCTAAAAAGGTAACGCTCATAATAACTAAGGATCTGAAGGTGAACCCTGCGCTCAAGGCAGAGCTGGAAAAAGGCAATGTGATAATGGCTGCCGGGTCCAAAGTAAAGGAAATCAAGGGCACGGATAAGCTGGATGCCATTATACTCAGCGACGGCACAGAACTTTCCCTTGATGGACTCTTTATTGAAAAAGGCGCCAAGGGGGCCATGCAGCTCGCGGCCTTTCTGGGAGTGAGCCTGGATCCGGAAAAATTTACTTATATTATCATTGATAGAAAACAGGCTACCAACATACCTGGCATCTATGCGGCAGGTGACATATGCGGCCCTCCATTTCAGATGGCAAAGGCCGTGGGAGAAGGTTGCATCGCCGGTCTTTCCGCAGGCAGCTTTGCACTCAAAAGGAGACGGAAGGAAACGCAAACAGATTGACATCGTATGAATTCCACGGCCTTGGTTAATAAAGTTCTACTTTTTTTATGCATAATATCGTTGACCGTCTTCTGGAGTACTCACTCCCACGGATACAGATGGAAAAAGAAAACAGTGAAGAGTTATCGGAATTCGGGAAATGCGGTCCAACAGACTGATGATGGTGGATACATCATTGCAGGGACTACATGGATTCTTGGTGGGATGTACAGTAACGTCTTACTCCTCAAGACAGATGCCGGAGGCAACGAGGTCTGGCGTAAAAGCTTCAGGTCAGGAGACGTGAATCAGGGGCATTCACTCCAGCGGACTGATGATGGCGGCTATATCATCGCCGGGACGACATGGCCTCACGGTCACAGGCTTAGTGATGTTTACCTTATCAAGACAGATGCCAAAGGCAACGAGGTCTGGAGCAAAACTTTTGGAGGAAGCGGTCGGGATTACGGGTATTCGGTTCAGAAAAGCAGTGACGGAGGATATATTGTTGCCGGGCAGACTGATTCCTTTGGCGCAGGGAAAGATGACATTTATCTCATCAAAACGGATGCTGAAGGCAACGAGGTCTGGAGCAAAACTTTTGGAGGAAGCGGTCGGGATTACGGGTATTCGGTTCAGAAAAGCAGTGACGGAGGATATATTGTTGCCGGGCAGACTGATTCCTTTGGCGCAGGGAAAGATGACATTTATCTCATCAAAACGGATGCTGAAGGCAACGAGGTTTGGAGCAGGACCTTCGGGTGGAACGATCGGGATTCCGGAAGATCAGTCCAGCAGACTGATGATGGCGGCTATATCATTGCCGGGACTACATGGCCCCACGGTGCATCGTACAGTGACATCTGCCTCATCAAGACAGATAATGATGGTAACAGGACCTGGTATAAGGTCTTTGGAGGAAAGTATAGGGATCAGGGATACTCAGTCCAGAAGATTATAGGCGGGGGGTATATTATTGTTGGGAGTACATGCTCCCATGACAATACAGGTAGCAGTGACCTTTACCTCATTAAGACAGATGCCAAAGGCAACGAGGTCTGGAACAGAACCTTCGTGAGATACGAGTTTAATAGCGGATATTCAGTTCGACAGACCGTTGACAATGGCTATATTATAGTTGGGAAAACGGCCTCGTATGGTGTGGTTGGCAACTGCGAGGTCTATCTCCTCAAGTCAGATGCCGACGGCGATAAGATTTGGAGCAAGATCTTGCGACCTATGCGGTTAAAAAAACCATGAACCAATATGTCCCGTAAATATTCAATAAACCCGTTGTAGGGGCGAACCTGTGTGTTCGCCCGTTGTTTGGGCAGACACGCAGGTCTGCCCCTATAAATGGAAGGAAACACAGACCGGATGATATTAAAAATCTATACAGTTGGCCCCCTGGATGTTCAGGCCTATATAATAGGATGTCCTGATACAGGCGAGGCCATGATCATTGATCCCGCAGGGAGTGAAGAAAAACTGGCAAAAGAAATCACCGATTCCGGCCTTACCCTGCGTTATATAGTTAATACTCATGGTCACCCGGACCATACTTGCGGAAATCAGAGAATGAAGGCCCTTACCGGGGCACCGGTGTTGATGCACAAAGCCGACGACATCATGTTCAGAAACCCTGAGACGGCTGAAATGTTCAGGGCTTGGGGCTTTGAGCCGGCTCCTCCGGCAGATGAATATATTGCCCACGGAGATGTGATCAAGGTCGGCAATCTCAGGTTTGAGGTAATCCACACTCCTGGGCACTCTCCTGGATCAGTATGCCTTTACGGGCACGGTTATATAATTACAGGAGATACCCTGTTTGTCGGTGCTGTCGGCCGGACGGACCTGCCGGGAGGCTCCTTTGAGACCTTGATCAAGTCCCTCAAGACCCACATTTTCCCACTTTCTGATCCCACCATAGTGCTCCCCGGGCACAATTACGGGGACAGTCCGACATCCACTATTGGACAAGAGAAAAAGACCAATCCTTACCTTAAAGAATGAAGAATTAAGAGTGAGGATTAGAATTCCTGATTTTAAATTCCAGATTCCTGATTGCTTCCCTGGTCTTCCTATCTGCAGTGCGTGGGATGATTTGGTCTCTGCTGTAAGACAGAACCAGGTCATAATTGTCAGCGGGGAGACAGGTTGCGGGAAGACCACTCAATTGCCCAAAATATGCCTCGCAGCAGGAAGGGGTACGCATAGGAAGATTGCCTGTACACAACCGAGAAGGGTGGCGGCTATAACTGTGGCTGCCAGAGTTGCCGAAGAACTGGGGCCTCAAGGATCCCGACTCGTGGGCTACAAAATACGCTTTAGAGACAGTACGGGGCCTGAAACCAGGATCAAATTTGTAACGGATGGCATGCTCCTGGCTGAAATACAGCAAGATTCCAAACTCAGGGCATATGATACCATAATTGTAGATGAGGCCCATGAGAGAAGCCTGAACATAGATTTCCTCCTGGGGATACTCAGAAGACTCCTGCCGGTCAGGCCTGAACTAAAGGTTATTATCACATCCGCTACAATGGATACTGCACATTTCTGCCAGGCATTCGGCAAAGTCCCGGTAATAGAAATTGCAGGTCGCGGTTATCCAGTGGAGATAAATTATAAACCTATAGAACAAGATGAAGAATCTGATATAACTACTGTTGAAAAGGTTATTTTTGCGACGGAGGAGATTAGGAGGAAAGATCCCTTTGGTGACATACTTGTCTTTCTTCCCACGGAAAGAGAGATACTGGAAACCGTCAAGATCCTGAAGGCCGGGTGTAAGGATGAGGCCCTGGTACTTCCCATGTACGGCAGACTGGCCGCTTCTGACCAGAAGCGCATATTCAGGCCGGCCCAGGTTCAGAAAATCGTAGTAGCTACGAACGTAGCCGAGACCTCCATTACAGTCCCTGGAATCATGTATGTCGTGGATTCGGGTCTGGCTCGAATTGCCCGCTATAACGTCAGATCCCGCACAAAGGCACTTCCAATCGTTCCTATATCAAGGGCCAGCGCTGACCAAAGGGCAGGACGTGCAGGGAGGGTCCATGCCGGGGTCTGTGTTCGGCTTTACAGCGAAGAGGACTATGAGGATCGGCCGGAATACACTCTGCCTGAAATCCGCAGATCAAATCTGGCCGAGGTCATACTGCGTCTTTATGCAATGAAACTTGGGCCTGTTGATAAATTTCCTTTTGTGGATGCCCCATCTTCCCAGGCCATAAAAGAGGGATTTACCACTCTGAGAGAATTGAGGGCCCTCAATGCAGCAGGCAGGCTGACCAAGACAGGGCGAATTATGGCAAGGCTGCCTCTTGATCCCAGAATTTCAAGGATGATCATTGAGGCCCGGCATGAGAATGTACTGAAAGAGGTTGTCATAATTGCGTCGGCCATGAGTATCCAGGACCCTAGAGAACGCCCAGCAGATAAAGAAAGCCAGGCAGACCACGCCCACAGCTCCTTTAGAGACCCTTCTTCTGATTTATTGACCTTTATCAAGATGTGGAATGCCTATCACAAAGAGCTGAAAGCCGGGCGCAGCAGGAATCAGATACGAAAATATTGCAGAGAAAACTTTCTTTCCTACAACAGGATGCAGGAATGGAAGGATATCCATGATCAAATAATGGATATCCTCCGAGAAGCGGAAGAATTCCCCCAAATCACCAAATCACCAAATCACCAAATCACTAAATTTTCTAAATCACCAAATCACTCAATCAATAGGTCCATTCATTGTTCTGTTCTTTCAGGCTTTTTGGGGCAGATTGCCCTTAAGCAGGAGGGGTCCCGCTACCTCGCAGCCCGCGGGAGAGAGGTCTTCCTTTTTCCTGGCTCCTCACTTTACAAAAAAGGCCCTAAATGGATAGTAGCAACAGAACTAGTACGGACATCCAGGCTTTTTGCCAGGACAGTGGCTGCAGTTGAGCCCGAATGGATAGAAAAACTGGCTGGCGATCTTTGCATACACAGTTATTCGGAGCCACATTGGGAAAAACGCCGTGGAGAGGTAATGGCATGGGAAAGGGTTACGCTCTTTGGTCTCCCAATAGTGGAAAGACGAAAGGTCAGATACGGAAAAATTGATCCGACCGAATCCAGGGAGATCTTTATACGACAGGCGCTGATTCCAGGTGAGTTTAAAAACAAATACCCCTTTCTTGTCCATAATATTGAGCTGATCTCAGAGGTTCAGGACCTGGAGGACAGGACCAGACGGCGGGACATCATGGTGGACGAGGAAATCCTCTATTCCTTTTATGACCAAGGTTTGAGTGAGATAGAAAAAATACTGTTCAGAGACAAATCCTATAAGGGGAAGAAAAACTTTGGGCCTGAAGTGATATGTAATGAGCGTTCTCTTGCCAGGGCATTGCGTATTGCCAACAATGATGTTCCTGCTCTATGCCTTACAAAAGAAGCTCTGCTCAGATCAATCCCGGATACCGACGTGGCCGCCCAGTTTCCAGGACACATAAAGGTCTCGGAACACAGGCTTTCTCTGAGTTACCGCTTTTGTCCGGGTGATGAGGCGGATGGAGTTACTGTAAAGATCCCTTCGGGCATACTTTGCTCTTTATCACCTGAGCCCTTTGAGTGGCTGGTTCCAGGCCTGCTCCGGGAAAAGATTACCTATCTCCTGAAATCGTTGCCCAAGCAAATTCGCAAACACCTGGTACCAATACCCAGGGTCGCGGAAAATATAGGGAAAAAACTCCAAAAAACAGAGAAGGGCCTGCTTCGCTCATTACAGGAAAAACTTTTCAGGCAATATGAAATACATATAGAAAGGAAAATGTGGCCACGGTCTGAGGACATCCCCCATCACCTCTTGATGAGATTCGAGGTAATAGACCGGAATGGAAAAATCCTTGATTCAGGACATGACCTCAACCGCATACAGGATAGATGGAAAAAGTCCCCTTCTACTTTTGACCAAAATGATCCCGAATGGTTAAAGATCAAGGCCGGATGGGAAGTGTCCGGGCTCAATCTGGGAAATCTTCCAGATCTCCCGAGTTCGGTCATGAGCTCTTCAGGAGACAAAGACAATCCCATAAAGGCCTTTCCAGGACTTGTTGTAGAAGATGACAGTGTATGTATAAGGCTTTTTCTCAATCAGGATGAAGCCCTTTCAAAAACCCAACAAGGGGCAAGGCGACTCCTCGCTGATTACCTGGGCAAAGAGCTTGGATATCTCAAAAGAAACTGTGTCCCCGGCGATCTGTCGCCAAAGGCCTGCATTGCCTTTGGAGGTACACAGAAACTGCGTCAATCCATATATGCCTTTCTCTACAGAGAACTGTTAGGAACCTGGAAGCAAATCCCGAGCAGATCCGATCTTATTAAGAAGGCCAAGGAATTGGAGGGGAAAGTTTTTCAGCAAGCCGGCCCGATCATACAATTACTGAAAGAAGTATTTGAGGCCCACATCACAGCGAAGCAAGAAATTATGCGTCTTCAAAATACTATTACAAACACTAAGAGCCGCTCTCCGGTACTTAAAGACCTTGAAGCAGAGCTAATAAGACTCACTCCGCCGCACTTTCCTGCAAATGCAAGGCTGGATCAGCTTCCCGACCTGCCACGATACCTGAATGCTTTGACTATCAGGGCCCGGAGGGCATACGTAAATCCCCTAAAAGATATGGCAAAGGCAGCCGGATTAGAGCCGTTTTTGCTATACCTCAACGAGGCCAGGGCCTTTCTTGATACAAATAAAAAAACAGGGCTTGAAGAAGAGATCAGGCACTTTGAAACGCTCATTTATGAATACAGGGTATCTATATTTGCCCCTGAACTTGGCACTGTAATACCGGTTTCTTCGAAACGTCTCTCCGGGGCATGGGAGAAACTGAGGGCCCTTTTATGAAAAAATACTCCGATGTTGGTAATAACGATTTCCTATCCTTTTATCAGTGCCATACCCCTTCAAGAGCATAGCCGCAATATGGACAGATTCCGTTTTCATCAAGCTCGTTGTTGACGTACTGCCCGATATGTCCTTGCCGGTCGATCACCCTTTCGCCGCAACCAGGACAGTAGGTCGATTCATGATCTTCATCATCGATATTGCCGACATAGAGGTACTTCAGTCCTTCCTCCTGAGCTATTTTGTAGGCTTTACGCAATGTTGATCCGGGAGTGTGGGGAACATCAAGCATCTTGTACATCGGATGAAATGCGGAGAGATGCCAAGGGATGGAAGGGTCGATCCCTGCTATAAATTTTGCAATATTGCGGATCTCTTCATCAGAGTCATTCTTACCCGGGATCAGTAGCGTCGTCATTTCGATCCAGATCCCTTTTTCGTGAGCATGTTTGACGGCTTCAAGTACCGGTTTGAGCCGAGCACCGCAGATCTCTTTGTAGAACTCATCCGTAAAAGCCTTGATATCTATATTCATTCCGTCGATATACGGCGCGAGCAGGTCAATGGCCTTGCGGGTCTCATAGCCGCTGGTGACGTAGATGTTTTTCAGCCCTTTCTCATGTGCCAGTTTTGCCGTATCGTAGGTGTACTCAAAAAAGACGATCGGTTCATTGTAGGTATAGGCGACCGATTGGCATCCGTTCTCTATCGCAAGTTCGACGATGCGTTCAGGCAGTAGTTCCTGGCCGACGATTTGGTGATGGTGCTCTTTAGGGTACTGGGAGATGTCGTAGTTCTGACAGAATTTGCAGGAGAAGTTGCATCCTACTGTTCCTACTGAAAAGGCCCTGCTTTGCGGTAGAAAATGAAACATCGGTTTCTTCTCCACCGGATCAACGTTTACCGCGGCGGCAAGCCCGTACACAAGCAGTTTGAGTTCGCCGTTCTCGACTTTTCTGACACCACAGATACCGTACTCACCTTCGTCCAGCTTACAGGCTTGTGCACACGCCTGACACAAGATCTTTCCACTGCCGAGTTTTTTACTTAACCATGCTGTTTCAGCCATTTTGTCCTCCTCGTTTTATAGTATTATATCCCTTTCTCAGGCATTTTAGTGACAATGTAAAAAGTGGACTAATATGCGCCAACTCTTTATCTTTTCAGCTTTCTTCTTACATTTACTATAGTATAATCAGTATATACCAAGTCTTAGGAGGACAGCATGGAATTAACACTCTTTGATTTGAAATCAGGAAAAAAAGTAACCATAAATCGGCTGGAAGGCGGAGAAGGGTTTCGAAAAAAACTCGCTTCGCTAAACATAAGGGTAGGAAAAACTATCAGGAAGATAACCGCACAACCTTTTCATGGCCCTGTTGTCATCGAAATTGACAATACCGAAGCGACCATCGGCATGAAGATGGCAAAGAAAATAGTCGTAGCGCCGTTGAGAGACGAATAAAACAGATGGGTGTCAGAAGATGAAAATACTTTTAATGGGAAATCCCAACGTCGGGAAATCGGCTATATTTTCAAGGTTGACCGGTGTGGACGTCATGGTTTCCAACTATCCCGGTACGACGATCGAGCTCAAGAAAGGGAAAATGAAACTCAAAGACCATTTGGCAGAAGTGATCGATGTACCTGGGACCTATACGTTAGAGCCGACATCAAAGGCGGAAGAGGTCGCAGTAAGTATGCTCGAAGAGGGGGATCTGGTCATCAATGTGGTGGATGCGACTAACCTGGAGCGAAACCTCTACCTGACACTGCAGCTGCTGGAGCGAAATATCCCGGTCATTGTGATACTTAATTTTTGGGATGAAATCCGGCATTTGGGTATTTATATCGATGCAAAAAAACTTGAAACCCATCTGGATGTTCCGATTGTACCGACGGTTGCCGTAACGGGAGAGGGCATAAAAGAGCTTGCCTCAAGACTCCATGAAGCCAAAACGCATGCCAATATATATGATGAAGATAGCCGATGGAGTGAAATCGGAAAGATCATCAAGGAAGTTCAAAAAATCACCCCGAAAAAACATACGTTTCTGGAAAATCTTGAGGATATGAGCATTAAACCGCTGACGGGAATTCCGATTATGCTGTCGATTCTGGCACTTGTTTTTTTGGCGGTCCGGTTTGTGGGCGAAAATCTTATTGCTTACCTGTTCGATCCTCTGTTTGAGCTCTATCTTCCTGTAATGACCGGCTTAAGCAATATGCTGGGGAAAGGCGGTGTCATCCATGATATATTGGTCGGAACCTTAATCGAAGGGAAGATTGATTATATACAATCAATGGGACTGCTTACGACCGGTCTGTATGTTCCGCTTGCCATGGTTTTGCCCTATGTATTTGCTTTCTACCTGGTGCTGGGCATTCTGGAGGACAGCGGCTACCTGCCGAGGCTGGCAACCCTGGTTGATACGGTTTTGCACAAGCTTGGAATGCACGGGCTGGCTATTATTCCGATGCTTCTGGGATTTGGCTGCAATGTTCCGGGGGCACTCAGCACCAGGATACTCGAAACTAAAAAACAGCGCTTTATCGCAGCGACCTTGATGGCCATAGCCGTACCTTGCATGGCGCAAACCGCCATGGTATTTGTCTTGTTGGGTCCCTATGGCATCAAGGGCTTCGGAATCTATTTTCTTACACTCTTTATCGTTTGGCTTACGCTTGGCTTTTTGCTTAACAAGGGGCTCAAAGGTGAAACACCCGAGACGTTTATGGAGATCCCGCCCTATCGGATCCCGTATCTTGGGAGTCTGGCAAAGAAACTATGGATGAGGATGTGGAGCTTTTTGACCGAAGCGATCCCCTTTGTACTTCTGGGAGTGCTCATTGTAAACATTCTGTATGTATTCGGGATCATAGAATGGATCAGTGAGGCAGCTGCTCCTGTGATCGTCGGCATTTTGGGGCTTCCAAAGGAAGCGGTCGCCTCATTGATCGTAGGTTTTTTAAGAAAAGATGTGGCTGTGGGTATGCTGCTGCCGCTTGGGCTGGATATGGGGCAGCTTATTGTGGCCAGTGTAGTGTTGACTATGTATTTCCCTTGCGTCGCGACCTTTGTCGTTCTATTCAAAGAGCTTGGGGCCAAAGATCTGATAAAAGCTACCACTATTATGATTGTTTCTAGCTTGCTGGTCGGAGGAATCTTGAATGTGCTGCTATAATCTAAAAAAAATTACTCTTGAGATCTGTGCCGTCAAGAAGCCTGTGGATCAATAATATTTTTGCAAAAATCTTTTCCTATGCCTATGCCTGTTGTCAACCGGGCAAAATATTTCACAATCAAAAGATAAAATTGCCATGCTGCAATGCACGGTTCGCTACAAACAGGGGCACTCACGACAACCTTTACCTCGTCTCATGGCCTGCTGCTGCTGATCCCAAATATGTACAAAATCGCCGGAGAACTCACGCCGATCGTCTTTCATGTCGCGGCACGTTCGCTGGCTGCAACGGACTATCTGCCAGCTGTATCATGAGACAAACGCAAAATCGGCAAGAAGCCGTGCCGGTTCATATGGGAAAGTCGGGGCATTATAGGATATTATTTTGGAACCAAAATATGAACCGGGAGGGTAGCTTTATGGCCGGTTTGACACAAAAAAATTTATTGTCGATTACATCCGTACACGTTATGAGAAAAAGCTTGCACGTCCGACAAGCGTTCAATCTATTTCCGTGGATACAGGCAAACATACCCAGTTGTTCTGCGTGGACTTTCTGAAAGCACGCTCCCTGGAATTACCCGAACCATCTGAAAGAAGAAACGCCCCTTTGCACGAACGTCGGCCCAACGATGCTATCATTGTCATATGAGGACCATTCCTTGAGCACGTTGACCCTTCATGTGGAAATTCACCGCGAGAGGCGTCTGAAGCAAAGAGCAGTTGCTGAAGGAAAGGCCAAATACGGGGGTAAAGATTGAATTTTGCATTAGATAGGATTTACATGATAGATAGCACTAAAAGAGAAAATTCCGTCAATCCTGTTAATCCTGTCAAAAAAAACTAGGAGATTTATGACAGACATTGTAGGCAAACTCTGGAGATAATGAACATGGGTCAAAAGCAGTCCCTTTTTATCTTGCTCAAATTTTTCTATGAAAAAAACAAAAGATAGATATCCTCTCCCTATCCGCGAATGGTCAAAAGACGACCGCCCCCGGGAAAAATTGCTTAAATACGGCGAACAGACGTTAAGCAATGCGGAACTTCTCGCTATTTTAATCAGGACGGGAACACCTGGTCGAAGTGCAGTTGATATCGGCAGGGAACTACTCCATAAGTTCAAATCCTTACGTTCTATGAGCGGTGTTGATATTTCTGAATTCAAGAAAATACTTGGTCTGAAAGATGCCAAAATTGCACAGATCAAGGCGGCCATAGAGTTGGGGCGAAGGATGTTGAGCGAAGAAAAAGCCATGGAAGGTTCCATTAAAAAATCGTCCGACGTAGCAAACTATCTTATGCCTCTCATGAGAGACTTAAAAAAGGAGCGTTTTGTGCTGCTGCTCCTCGACAGACGGAATGCCGTATCAGATATGATTGATATCGACTATGGCACAGTTGACCGGGCAAATCCATATATCCGCGATATTATCCAGACGGCCATCAAATATAATGCCCCGTCGATCATTGTGGCCCACAATCATCCCTCCGGCGCGGTGACCCCCAGTAACGATGATAAAGCATTCACAAGAAGCCTGATGATGGCGACCAAAGCAACCGGCATTAGCTTTTTTGACCACATCATCATCGGAGACAACCGCTACTTCAGTTTTGCTGATGAAGGATTAATTGAAGAATATGAGATGAAGGCGGTACGAGAATTATAAAAGAAAAACGTAAGCGTTTACAAGGCACCGCATCTGCTTTGTTGTCGGGCACTTGAAGTACAGGAAGTACGTCTGCGTATCCTCCGCCTCGCATCTGCAGCACCCTGTAAACGCTCACAGCCTGGTAGGTTGTGGTAAAATAGGCGTTGTAATCCAGTGAACGGTTACAGAAAAGGATACTTGGAGTGACAAGCAGGTATGTGATAATCCTGCGCAGAACAAAGAAGTAGCGTGGATATTAGATCAGATAGGTATTACCTTATAAGTGCGGCTCTCGGGCAACGCTAACAGCCTATAATAATGATTCACCCTCTTATCAATTGCAATTATGGCATTGGCAGTGATACAACTTTCGGTGTTTTACAGAGACTTCCAGCCTACAAATCAATTGAAAGGGCAAGTGCTGTTGTAATTGCTATTGGTGTCAATGACATGAAATATCGATCAAATGAAGACATACTTCACAATTACTCAGTCATAGCTGATCAGATACCAAAGAACATTCCTGTCATTTTCAGTGCCATATTGCCACTTGATGAGGAAGTTCGTGAAGAGTGTCAAGGCAGAAACCAAAATCGTATAAAGAGACTTAACTTTAAGCTTGAAGAGTTGACCAAGATATCCACGAATCTTTTTTTTGTGAATGCGGGACAACTACTCGTTGATGCAAAAGGGAATCTTGCAGATAAATTTCATGACGGCGACGGCATACATCTAAATTCGCAAGGGAATGCCATCTGGATTCAGCAACTTCAAAAAGCAATAAAGAATGCCCAACAAAAAAATTCAGCGGACGCAAAAAAGCCGCACTTTAACTAAAACGTTGGGCAAATCATGCAGTATCAGGAGATCCTATTATGGTTAACAGCATCAATCTGCATAACAAAAAGCATGAGGCTGAAGAAGAGCAACTTTTCCAGTTAATAAAACAGGCTGGCGAAGACGCTCGTAGCCGTAAACGAGAAGCCATGGCACGACATATTAATAAACTTCAGGCCGTAATTTCAGAAGCGGTATCCCGTAAGAATAATCCTGTGTCGACATGAAAAAGATACAGAAACCAAGGCTTATAGTTGTAGCAGGTCCGAATGGCTCTGGGAAAACAACAATTACTGAGAAACTTTTGCGGCATGAGTGGATGGAAGATTGTGTTTACATCAATCCTGACTTCATTGCGAAACAAAAGTTCGGTGACTGGAATTCGCCAAAATCTGTACTCAAAGCTGCTAATTATGCCCAAGAAATGCGGGAAAGCTGCTTAGCAGATATGAGCAGCATGGCACTCGAAACAGTTTTTTCAACTCAGGAAAAGCTTGAGTTTGTCCAACGTGCCAAAGAAGCCGGCTTTTTCATTCGGTTGTTTTTCGTCTGTACTAACGATCCATCAATTAATGCCCAGCGAGTTGCTTTACGTGTCATGGAAGGCGGGCATGATGTTCCGATTTTAAAAATTATCAGCAGGTATTACCGGTCAATAGCTAAGTGCATCGAAGCATTAGCATCGGTTGATCGAGCCTATTTTTACGATAACTCGGAGACTGATGTTGATCCTTCATTAATGTTCAGGGTAAATGACGGTAAAATTGCAAAAATATATCAAGACTTGGCACCTTGGGCAAAAGATATTGCGGATTCGCTATCACGAGAATGAATCCGATAGAGAAACAGAAAATGCCCATCGGGATAGGGAGGAGCCTCACAGCTCCCCCCTCCCACACCACGCAGCGTACGGGTCCGTACTACGCGGTTCGGCTGATCAGGCAGAATCAGACCCAGGGGAACAAAGACCCAAGTGATCATCACTCGGCTCCCTTATCGTCTGTTTCTGATACAACGACACA
>CAZYEJ010000017.1:0-36787 GCA_964646435.1 uncultured Thermodesulfobacteriaceae bacterium | reverse complement strand
CCATGGAAGAGGGAGTTCGATTTGCGATCCGCGAAGGTGGCCGAACAGTCGGGGCCGGCGTGGTAACCAAAATCATAGAGTAGCTATGCTATATTCACAAAATAGAGTGGAATTGAGGAATTAGGGATGATGATCCCAACCCAGAGAATAAGGATTCGTCTCAAGGCATACGATCACAAGCAGCTTGATCAGTCTGTGGGCGAAATCGTAGATACTGTAAAACGGACAGGAGCCCGTCTTGGCGGGCCAATCCCGTTACCTACTTCGATTAGACGTTATACTGTCTTGCGTTCTCCTCATGTAGATAAGAAGTCAAGGGAGCAGTTTGAAATCCGTACCCACAGAAGGCTTGTAGATATCCTGGAGCCCACACAACAGACAATAGATGCCTTGATGAAGTTAGAGTTGTCTGCTGGAGTGGATGTTGAAATTAAACTATAGGAATACGGCAATGTCGAAATTAACAGGCATGATGGGCCGCAAGTTGGGAATGACTCGGGTCTTTTCCGAGGACGGCCAGGTCGTCCCGGTTACAGTGCTAGAGGTTGGTCCCTGTACCGTGCTTCAGAAAAAGACAGTGAAGAGAGAGGGCTATAATGCCTTACAATACGGGTTTTTTCCAAAGCCTTTAAGCAGGCTGAATCTTCCGGAACAGGGCCAGGTGAAAAAAGCAGGACTGTCTCATGGCTTTCGCTATATCAGAGAGATATCAGTAGAGGATCCTGATGCCTTTGACGTAGGCCAGGTCCTCACATTGAAGGATTTGGAGATCAGTCAGCTAGTAGATATAACAGGAGTGAGCAAGGGTCGCGGTTTTTCCGGAGTGGTAAAACGTTATGGTTTTTCTAGAGGTCCTATGGGTCATGGATCCAAGCATCATAGAGCCGTAGGCTCTGTGGGACAAAGTGCTACTCCATCCAGGGTCATCAAGGGCAAAAAGATGCCTGGCCGCATGGGAGGCAATCGTGTTACCGTTAAAAATTCGATGGTTGTTGACGTGCGACCTGATAAAAACCTGTTGCTGGTTAAGGGAGGTGTCCCGGGTGCTATTAATCAACTTATATGTGTGCGGTTAAAATAGAGGAGACCGGGCAATCCATGACAACCCTGGCAGTTTATAACGCACAGAAAGAGAAAGTCGGTGAGCTTACGGTAAGCGATACCGTTTTTGGCGTGACACCGAAGGAAGGCGTACTTCACGAAGTGGTCAAGTGGCAGTTGGCCGGAAAACGAGCAGGCACTGCTTGTGTCAAGACGCGTGGTGAAGTCAGTGGAAGTGGCAAGAAACCCTACCGTCAGAAGGGGACCGGCCGGGCCCGTGCAGGCAGCAATAAGTCGCCTTTGTGGAAACGAGGGGGTTCGGTATTTGGTCCGAAACCAAGGGATTACAGCTACAGCTTGCCTAAAAAGGTTCGCCGTTTGGCGCTGAGAATGGCGTTGAGTACAAAGATTGAGGGCAATCGTCTTTTGGTTCTGAGGGATTTTGGCTTGGAGCAAATAAAAACCAAGGACATGAAAGGTTTGCTTGACCGTTTTGATATAAAGAAGGCCGTAATAGTGACCGATATTCCGGATCAGGTTCTGGAACTGTCCTCACGGAATATTCCCAATGTTAAGATTTTGCCTTTGGAAGGCATTAATGTGTATGATTTATTGAAATACGAATATGTGATAGTCAAGGAACCTGCCGTTGGAGTTATCGAGGAGAGACTGAAGCCATGAAGGAACTGTATTCGGTGATAAAGGCTCCGCTGATTACCGAGAAGGCCACTTTACAGAAAGAGATGGCAAATCAGTTAGTCTTCAAGGTGGATCAAAAGGCAAATAAAATTGAAATTAAAACTGCGGTGGAAAAGATTTTTAAAGTGAAAGTGCTGTCTGTTCAGACCATCAAGGTCAAAGGGAAGCCCAAAAAAGTCGGCCGGTTTGCAGGTAAGCGCTCCGGTATTAAAAAGGCCGTTGTAAGGCTATATCCTGGGGAAAGTATTGAATTTTTTGAAGGTGTATAATGCCAATTAAGAAATACAAGCCAACATCTCCGGCCAGACGCGGCATGACTGTATTGGTAGACCGTGAAATCAGTGATAAGGCCCCTGAAAAATCATTGGTTGAGCCCCTTAATCGCAGAGGCGGGAGAAACGTCTATGGGAGGATTACTGCCAGACATAGAGGCGGCGGGCACAAACGTAAATATAGGACAATAGATTTTCGGAGACATAAACTCGGAGTGTCGGCAAAAGTGGCTGCTATCGAGTATGATCCCAATAGGTCTTCCCGGATTGCTCTTCTGAATTATCTTGACGGGGAAAAGAGATATATTTTGGCTCCTTTGGGACTCAGGGTTGGTGAATTCGTTATTTCTGACGACGTAACGGACGTACACCCTGGGAATTGCATGCCCTTAAAAAATATTCCCTTGGGTACTCAGGTCCATAACGTGGAGTTACGCCCAGGTAAGGGAGGACAGATAGTAAGGAGTGCCGGTGGTTCAGCTCAGGTAATGGCCAAGGAAGGTAAATACGTACAATTGCGCCTTCCAAGTGGAGAAGTAAGAATGTTTCTTAATACCTGCAGGGCTACTGTTGGTCAGGTAGGAAATCTCGATCATGAAAATGTTAAACTGGGTAAGGCCGGCAGGAGCCGTTGGCTTGGGAGACGTCCGAGTGTGCGTGGAGTGGCCATGAATCCTGTTGATCATCCCATGGGTGGCGGCGAAGGGAAATCTTCCGGCGGCAGGCATCCTTGCAGTCCATGGGGAATGCCGGCAAAGGGATATCATACAAGGAAAAAGAATAAACCCAGCGATGCCTTCATAGTACGAAACAGGCATAAAAAGAAGTAATTTTAGGAAAATTTAGAGATTACGATTTTAGGGATTTAAGGTATTCTATTTGTTTTAATTCCTTAATTCTTTAATTTTATCCGCAGATTACACAGATTAAGAAAATAGGAGAAAATAGGTGCCAAGGTCGGTAAAGAAAGGTCCTTTTGTTGATGATCACTTGATGAAAAAAGTGATTAAGGCCATTGAGACTAAAGATAGGCGTGTTATTAAGACTTGGTCTAGACGATCCATGGTTATTCCTGACATGGTGGGGCTCACCTTTGCAGTGCACAATGGAAGGAAATTTATTCCTGTATTTATTACGGAAAATATGGTCGGGCACAAGCTTGGTGAGTTTTCGCCAACCCGTACATATTATGGTCATGTTGCTGATAAAAAATCCAGGATTCGGAAGAAATAAGAGAGGGCATTGCACTAATGGAAGCCAGGGCAGTTGCCAAATACTTAAGGATTTCTCCGCAAAAGACTCGATTGGTTGCCGATGTGGTTCGTGGCAAGACTGTGGGAGAGGCCTTGCAGATTCTCAATTACATGCCCAAAAAGGGCGCAAGGATGATTAAAAAGGTGCTTGAATCGGCCTTGGCCAATGCGGATCAAAATCCAAATATCGATGTGGATATTCTGTACATTAAAAAAATTATGGTGGATCAAGGTCCTCAACTGAAGAGATTTCATCCCAGGGCAATGGGCAGGGCCTACAGAATACAACATCGTTTCTCCCACATAACGATAGTATTGGACGAAGGATAAATTAATATGAATCGGAAAATCAGGAGGATACCTTGGGTCAGAAAGTAAACCCAATCGGCCTTAGGCTACAAATAACGCGAACATGGGACTCGCGTTGGTTTTCGGAGAAGGAGTATTCCGCGCTGATTCTTGAGGACTACAAGATCAGAAAATTCATTAAGAATAGGGTCTATCATGCGGGAATATCCAAAATTGAGATAGAAAGGGCTGCGCAGAGATTACGCATCCGTATATTCACTGCGCGTCCTGGAATAATTATCGGCAAAAAAGGTGTGGAAATAGAGAGCCTGAAGCGGTCTTTGGAAAAGATAGTCAAACGGCGTGCAATGATTGACATCACAGAGGTCCGAAGACCGGAAATAGATGCACAACTGATAGCTGAAAACGTTGCGGGTCAGCTTGTGCGGCGCATTTCCTTCCGGAGAGCCATGAAGAGGGCTATCAGTATGGCGCGTAAGTTTGGCGCGCAGGGTATAAGGATTGCTAGTGCCGGTCGTTTGGGTGGCGCTGAAATGTGCCGCACTGAGTGGTATCTCGATGGCAGAGTCCCGCTACATACCCTTCGGGCCGATATTGATTACGGCGTAGCTGAGGCAATGACTACTTATGGGGTAATTGGTATCAAGGTATGGGTGTTCAAGGGAGAAGTCCTGCCTGACAAAGAGTCCGAAGTTGCGGCAATGGAAATATAGTTGACAGTATTCGCCTGTTCCTGCTGGAGAGGAATAAATGCTTAGCCCAAAGAAAGTTAAATATCGCAAACAACAAAAAGGCCGCATAAAAGGTATGGCACAACGTGGGAATAGCCTGTCCTTTGGCGATTACGGTCTTAAGGCTATTGGTCGTGGCAGGATCACAGACCAGCAGATAGAGGCCGCTCGGATAGCTATTACTCGGCGCGTCAAGCGTCGTGGAAAAATATGGATACGAATATTTCCGGACAAGCCTGTCACCAGTAAGCCTGCCGAGACCAGAATGGGTAAGGGTAAGGGTGCAGTGGATTCATGGGTAGCACTGATAAAGCCGGGCAGGATGCTTTATGAGGTGGAGGGTGTAGATGAGATTTCCGCCAGGGCGGCTTTGAGGCTGGCACAATATAAATTGCCCATTCCTACAAGGATTGTCGCTAGGAGTGAAATGCCATGAGCGTAGCTGATAAACTTAGGGAACTGAGCATAGAGGAAATTCAACAGAAAGAAAAGGACCTTCGACAGGAACTTTTTAATCTACGGTTTCAGCAGGCTACTCACCAATTGGAAAACATAATGAGAATTCGTACTGTGAGACGTTCAATAGCAAGAGCTAAAACAGTACTTGCAGAGAAAGCTATTGATTGATTACACTGCAAAAATTTGAGGTCTAGTAATGGAGCATGGCATGAATGCCGACAAGAAACCTCGTAGAACACTTATTGGCACTGTTGCCAGCGACAAAATGGACAAGACAGTGGTAATTAAGGTTGTTCGGCGAGTACGACATCCAATGTATGGGAAGTATATACAGCGGCAAAAGAAGTATATGGCTCATGATGTAGAAAATAACTGCAGAATAGGCGACAAAATTCTAATAGAAGAGTACCGTCCTCTGAGTCGACACAAACGTTGGGTCGTTAAAGGAATTCTTGAAAAGGCTCTCTAGAATAGGAAAAGAAAGGGAAGGATCATACCATGATCCAGCAAGAAACATTATTAAATGTCGCAGACAATTCCGGTGCAAAACGCGTGTGTTGTATCCGGGTTTTGGGCGGAACTCGTAGGCGTGTTGCGAGTATAGGGGATATGGTAGTCGCTTCGGTCAAGGAGGCAATACCAAATTCCAAAGTGAAAAAAGGTGAAGTGGTTAAAGCCGTTATAGTACGGACCAAAAAGGAGATATCCCGGGTTGATGGTTCTTGGATACGGTTCGACGAAAATGCAGCGGTTTTGATAAATCAACATGGAGAACCGGTAGGTACTCGAATTTTCGGACCGGTGGCCAGGGAGTTAAGGGCAAAGCGTTACATGAAGATAATATCGCTTGCACCCGAGGTACTTTAGTCCAAGGAGACCGGGTTAATGAAGACCGTAAAGACATATCTGAGAAAAAATGACCGGGTAATGGTAAAGGCTGGCCGGGACAAGGGTAAGGTCGGCAAGATCCTCTCCATTTTGCCTGCAAAGGGAAGAGCACTTGTTGAAGGCGCACAGATGGTCAAGCGCCATACAAAACCAGGTCCTGGTACAGGTGGCGGTATTTTAGAGAAGGAAGCATCCATCCATTTATCGAGTCTTATGTTGATTTGTCCCAAATGTACCGAGTCGACGCGAATATCCAGGAAGATCCTGGGAGATGGCAATAAAGTCCGCGTCTGTAAAAAATGCGGAGAGGTCATTCCGACAGAAAAAAAGTAGGCCTTGTGGAGGCATTTAGGTATGGTCCTCTTAGAAGAGAGATATACGAAAGAATGTGTTCCGAAATTAATGGAACATTTTGGATATAAGAATTGCCACCAAGTGCCCAAAATCGAAAAAGTGATTTTGAATATGGGGCTTGGTGAGGCAATTGAAAATCCAAAAATTTTAGACTCTGCGGTTGAGGAATTAACCCTTATATCCGGACAAAAACCGGTAGTCACGAGGGCAAAGAAATCAATTGCGGCCTTTAAGCTTAGGGAAGGAATGCCCATAGGATGTCGTGTGACCCTTAGAAAGCGACGAATGTATGATTTTCTTACAAAGTTAATTAACATTGCTATTCCCCGGATCAGAGACTTCAGGGGTGTGTCGCCAAAGGCTTTTGATGGAAAGGGTAATTACACCTTGGGCATTAAGGAACAGATTATCTTTCCGGAGATCGACTATGACAAAATAGACAAGATTAAGGGAATGAATGTGACGATAGTTACGAGTGCAAAAACTGATGATGAATCTCGGTACTTGTTGGATGTTTTAGGTATGCCGTTTCGTAAGTAGAGTTCATTGAGGAGAGACCTTTGGCTAAAAAGGCGTTGATAAATAAGGCACAGAGGAAACCCAAGTTTGGTGTCAGAAAGTATAATAGATGCCCGGTTTGTGGCCGTCCGCGTGCCTTTATCAGAAAATTTGGCTTATGCAGAATATGTTTCAGAAAAATGGCATCCCAGGGAGTACTTCCCGGGGTAACCAAAGCCAGTTGGTAGCTGTAAAACTCCATACATTTGGGAGAGCTTGAATATGTCTATGACTGATCCTGTAGCGGATATGCTTACACGGCTCAGAAATGCCAATAAAGCAAGGCATGATAGAGTTGATATTCCTTCCTCTAATTTGAAGGTGGGAATTGCAAAACTTCTTAAAAAAGAGGGCTATATAAGCAACTTTCGTACTTTCAAGGACAGACGGCAGAAAATTCTTCGTTTGTTTCTCAGATACTCTGATGGGCAGCCTATTATTCTCGGATTAAAGAGAATAAGCACTCCCGGATGCCGGGTATATTGTAAAAAAGGCACAATTCCAAAGATAAGATCTGGGCTTGGCACTGCACTGGTTTCTACATCAAGGGGCATTATGACTGATGTCGAGGCCAGGCAAAATAACGTAGGCGGAGAAGTTCTCTGCGCTATTTGGTAGTCTGGAGTTTTTTTATGTCTCGAATCGGCAAAAAACCCATAAACGTCCCTTTAGGGACCAATGTCACGATAGATGGACGCATTATTACTGTTCAGGGTCCCAAAGGTACCTTGAGCCGGGAAATACATCCTTTAGCAAGTGTTGAAAAAAATGGTGAACACCTAGTAGTCAGGAGAGTTGATGATACAAGGCAGAGTCGCTCAATACATGGGTTGTTTCGAACACTTATAAACAATATGGTAGTCGGTGTTACAGAAGGATTTACGCGGGAGCTTTTGGTAATAGGAGTCGGTTATAAAATTGAGGAGAAAGAGAATGAGTTGATTTTTCACGTTGGCTATTCTCATCCAGTAGAGTTTCCCCTTCCTGAAGGAATTAAGGCTCGGGTAGGGCGGCAAAAGGAAATTCGGGTAATTTTGGAGGGATATGATAAGGAGCTTTTGGGGCTTACTGCTTCGAGAATACGGTCTCTTAGGCCACCAGAACCTTATAAAGGCAAGGGAATCAGGTATGCGGATGAACGGATAATCCGCAAAGCTGGAAAAACTGCTGCACAGTAGTTATGGATTTTAGAATCATTAGCAATATTGCATATGGAAATAATTATGGCAAATACCAGCCCTAGGCTGAAGGCGCGTTTAAGGCGTAAACAGCACATACGGAAGCATTTATCAGGTACAGCAGAGCGCCCGCGGATGGTAGTTTTCCGGAGCAGCAAACACATATACGCTCAAATTATCAATGATGAGCAAGGTGTCACAATTGCGGCTGCTTCCTCCTTGACTCCTGAGATCAGAAACAACGCAGGCGATTTTGAAGACAAAAAATCTGTGGCTAAAGAGGTCGGCCGGATTATTGCCCAAAGGGCTAAGGAAAAGGGTGTAAATACCGTGGCCTTTGATCGTGGCGGATATCTATATCACGGCCGAATAAAGGTTCTTGCTGATGCGGCCAGAGAAGTCGGCCTTGGTTTCTGAATTATAATAGATAGCTGCCTATAAGGGGTGTGGAGTTGCAGAAAAAACATATAGATAACGAACAGGAACTCATAGAAAAAGTAGTCTATATTAACCGGGTGGCTAAGGTAGTCAAGGGTGGAAGACGATTTAGCTTTAGTGCTCTTTCGGTGGTAGGTGATGGGGCTGGCAAAGTTGGTTTTGCCATGGGAAAGGCCAGGGAAGTTCCCGAGGCCCTCAGAAAAGCCAGGGAGAAGGCCACCAAGTCTATGATCAAGATACCGATGGTAAGCAAAACCATACCTCACGAAGTGATAGGCCATTTTGGTGCAGGCAGGGTTTTGTTGAAACCTGCGTCACCAGGTACAGGAGTTATAGCCGGAGCTGTAGTAAGGGCGATTATGGAGGCAGCGGGAATTCATGATATATTGACAAAGTGCCTTGGCTCCAATAATCCACACAATGTAATGCATGCCACATTTAATGGTCTGGAAGTCTTACGTATTTCCGTATCCAGAGCAAAGTGCCGTGGCAAAACAGTAGAATAAGTAATTTATCAGGAGCCCATATGATTACATTGGATTCATTAAGACCTCATCCCGGATCCAAACGCGCGAAAAAACGCGTTGGGAGAGGACAGGGGTCTGGACATGGGAAAACGGCCTGTCGGGGTGAGAATGGCCAAAAATCCCGATCCGGCGGCAGTATTCGTCCAGGATTCGAAGGTGGTCAGATGCCGTTGTATAGGAAACTCCCGAAAAGGGGTTTCAAGAACCGCTTCAGAAAGGTCTACGGCGTATTGAACATTGGTGATCTGTCAGAGATCAGGCATGAAGGAGTGGTGGATATCGCTGTTTTGAAAGCATTGGGACTAGTACGTAAGCGCCATCATTTACTGAAAATATTAGGTGACGGAGAGATACAACAGCCGGTAACGATTCGCGCCCACGCGGTCAGCGAAACTGCTAAAAATAAAATAGAGACTGCTGGTGGACGGATAGAGATCATTACGGACCGGGGCCAGGAGACAAATATTGTTTAGGGGATTAGGGGGTATAGGCCAAGTACCGGAGCTGCGTAAACGCATTGGTTTTACGTTGCTTATGCTGGCTGTATATCGAATTGGAGTCCAGATCCCTACTCCTGGTATTGATGTCGCGGCCATGGCGTCCTTTTTCGATCGTGCCCAGGGGACGCTGTTTGGTATGTTCAATATGTTTTCTGGCGGGGCGCTTGAGAATATGTCCATTTTATCTTTGGGCATAATGCCTTATATTAGCGCCTCCATCATTATTCAGCTCCTTACAGTAGCCATCCCGCACCTTGAGGCCTTAAAAAAGGAAGGTGAGGCAGGAAGAAAGAAGATAAGCCAGTATACGAGGTATGGTACAGTGGGCCTGAGCATTATTCAGGGGCTTGGGATAGCCATCGCTCTTGAGAGCATGATGGCACCTGGTGGTGCTCCGGTGGTAACAGAGCCCGGCTGGCCTTTTCGGCTCTTAAGTGCCCTGACCTTTATGTCAGGGACGGTATTTTTGATGTGGCTTGGAGAGCAAATTACGGAAAGAGGTGTTGGTAATGGTATTTCTCTAATTATCTTCGCTGGCATTGTGGCCAGGATGCCTTCAGCCATGATAGACACGTTCAGTCTGATGCGTACAGGTGATATACACTTGGCTCTAGTTATATTTCTTTTAGTGATGATGGCGGCGATAATTGGATTTATCTGCTTTATGGAGCGGTCTCACAGACGTATTCCAGTTCAATATGCCAGGAGAGTAGTGGGGCGAAAGGTATATGGAGGGCAAAGCACCCATTTGCCTTTAAAAGTGAATACTGCAGGAGTAATACCACCGATTTTTGCATCGTCTATTATGATGTTTCCTGCAACAATAGCCAATTTTATCCAGGTGCCCTGGATGCAGAGCATAGCTCAGGGTATGAGACCCGGAAGTTTGTTTTATGAGACGATCTTTGTAGTGGCCATTATCTTTTTCTGTTATTTTTATACAGCCATTATCTTCAATCCGGTTGATATAGCAGATAATATGAAGAAACATGGGGGTTATGTCCCGGGTCTCAGACCAGGAAGGCGTACTTCTGAATATATTGATAGGGTCCTGACCAGGATTACCCTGATAGGTGCCATTTATGTTTCCGCGATTTGCGTATTACCAAGTATACTGATTTCAGAGTTAAATGTTCCTTTTTATTTTGGTGGAACGGCCCTTCTGATTGTTGTAGGTGTGGGAATGGATACCATGGCTCAAATTGAGTCGCATCTTATCACCAGGAGCTATGAAGGGTTTATGAAGGGGGCCAAGCTGAAGGGAAGAAGGTAGCTTGATTAGTGTATGAAAGGAAAGGCCGTTTATACACAATTTTGAATTTACAAAAAGGAACAAAGGTAAATTAGATGTCCAAAGAAGATGCAATACAGGTTGAGGGAAAGGTGCTTGAAACCTTACCCAATGCCATGTTTCGCGTTGAGCTTGAAAATGGTCACAAAGTACTTGCACATATTTCAGGTAAGATGCGTATGCACTATATAAAAATATTGCCTGGTGATACAGTGACCGTAGAGCTGTCGCCCTATGATCTGTCCAGGGGCCGTGTTGTATATAGGGCCAGATAAATCTTAGTTGCATAAAAAGATTTAATTCTGGTTCGGAAGAACGAAGAGGAATATGACATGAAGGTTAAAGCATCAATCAGACGTCGTTGTAAGGACTGCAAAATAATCCGACGCAGAGGCATACTGCGAGTGCTTTGCAAAAATCCAAGGCACAAACAGAGACAAGGATAGCTAGGGGGGTTGATTTGTGGCAAGAATTGCAGGTGTTGAGCTGCCAAAGAACAAGAGGCTAGAGATTGCGCTCACGTATATTTATGGAATTGGACGTATAACTGCCCAACAAATTCTGGATAAGTCGGAAATAGACAGAACCAAAAAAACCGATGATTTGACAGATCAAGATATCACGTCGCTACGAAAGACTATCGATGCCGATTATAAGGTGGAGGGAGATCTTCGTAGAGAGGTATCATTGAATATCAAGCGATTGATGGATTTTGGCAGTTATCGGGGGCTTAGGCATCGTAGAGGACTCCCTGTTAATGGACAGCGTACCAAAACAAATGCTCGTACACGAAAGGGTCCCAGGCGCTCAGTAGTCAAAAAGAAGAGAAGAATTTAGTAACGGAGGGCGGAGTAATATGGCATCACCGAGAAGAGGTGGCCGAAAAGAAAAGAAAAATGTGCCAGAAGGTATTGTGCACATACGATCTACCTTTAACAATACTATAATAAATATAACTGATAAACAGGGGAATACAATTTCCTGGTCAAGTGCAGGGACTCAGGGTTTTAAGGGGTCGAGGAAAGGTACTCCGTTTGCAGCTCAGGTAGCGGCTGAAAACGCTGTAAGAAAAGCAGCGGACCATGGCATGAGAAATGTTGAAGTACATCTCAAGGGACCAGGTTCCGGAAGAGAGGCAGCAGTGCGGGCCCTCCAAATAGCAGGATTTAAAATCTCTGTTATTCGAGACGTAACATCAATACCTCATAACGGTTGCAGATCTCCAAAAAGACGGAGAGTGTAGGACTGCATCAGAGTAAGTAGGCTTATTTATATGTTTCCAAGTTACCGGAGGAAGTATTTTGGCTAGATATACAGGACCACGATGTCGCTTGTGTCGCAGAGAGGGTTGCAAACTTTTTCTTAAGGGAGACAGGTGTTATTCAGATAAGTGTGCTTTTGAAAAACGCAGTTATGTGCCGGGAGAACATGGACAGGGCCGGATAAAAGTTTCTGACTATGGGATTCGGTTGAGAGAGAAACAGCGGGTTCGGCGTATGTATGGATTACAGGAGGCACAATTCAGGAGTTATTTTGATAAAGCTGATCGTCAAAAGGGGGTCACCGGTACTAATCTTCTAGTACTTCTGGAAAGACGTCTTGACGGCGTAGTCTATCGCCTTGGTTTTGCTGAGTCCAGATCACAGGCCCGTCAGTTAGTCCGTCATGGACATTTCATTATAAATGGGAAAAAAGTAGACATACCGTCTTTTTTGGTAAAGCAGGGAGACGAAATCAAGGTAACAGAGAAGAGCAAATCTATAGCTCCACTCAAACAGGCACTAGGGGCAATTGCCCGCAGGGGTGTGCCTGAGTGGCTGGAACTGGATGAGGATAAGTTGCAAGGGACAGTGAAGGCAATGCCTGAACGAGAACACATAACTACGCCCATTCAGGAACAGCTAATAGTTGAATTCTACTCTAGATAATAATAACCTGTGATGCTGCTGACCATAGAGATACTCTATAGTAAAATAATGAATTTAGCTACCTTTGGCAGGACTTCTCTGACAGGATGAACATGATTTACATTCATCCTGATTATCCTGTTGATCCTGTCAAAAAATGGAAATTCCTATACTATTGAATTTTATCCGGAGTTCAAGAGGCTTAGATAGACAATATGACTGCTGAACAGACTCCATACTATCGCAACTGGCGGGAATTAATTCGTCCCAAGAGGCTGGAAGTTAATAGCGCAACACACACAAGTTTTTATGGTAAATTCAGTTGTGAGCCTCTGGAAAGAGGCTATGGAACCACACTGGGTAACGCCTTGCGACGTGTGCTCTTGTCTTCTTTACAAGGTGCTGCGATTACTTCGGTAAAAATAGAAGGTGTGTTGCACGAACTGGGAACCATACCAGGAGTAATTGAAGACGTAACAGATATTATTCTTAATCTGAAGGGTGTGCGCCTGAAGATTTTCAATGATGAAAAAAAGATCCTGATATTAGAAAAACAAGGGCCGGGAGAAGTGCATGCCGAGGATTTAATTGCTCCACATGGTGGAGTTGAGGTGCTGAATTCTGATCATCATATTGCCACATTGACGAAAGATGGAGAACTGCGGATGGAAATGGTGGCTAACTGGGGCAAGGGATACGTCTCTGCTGAAAGCAATAAGGACCCTGATCAGCCAATAGGTACTTTAGCTATAGATGCTCTGTTTTCGCCGGTGCAGAAGGTCAGTTTTGTTGTTACGAAAGCCCGTGTTGGCCAGACGACCGACTATGATAAATTGACCATGGAGGTCTTGACCGATGGTACAGTCCTTCCTGAGGACGCCATGGCTTATGCCTCAAAGATTCTGAAGGATCAATTTACGGTGTTTATTAATTTTGACGAGAAGGAGGAGTCTGAAGAGGAAAAGCTCTCTTCTGATTTTGAAGGCAAGCTCGAATACCTGAACCGGAAAATTGATGAACTGGAATTTTCTGTACGCTCAGCCAATTGTCTCAAAAATGCAAATATATATTACATTGGTGAGTTGGTACAAAAGTCAGAGCAAGAGATGCTCAAGACAAAAAATTTTGGCCGAAAATCATTGCAAGAGATCCAGGAGAACCTCGATGGCATGGGATTACATCTGGGGATGAAGCTTCAGGGATGGAGCCAGCCGAAGATGACAGATGAGGAAGAAAATACTGAAGAAAAAGAAGGTGATGAGTAATGAGACACCGAAAAAGGACGCGCAGACTGGGGTGTAAGACAGCTCATCGTAAGGCGATGCTCGGGAATATGGTAACATCGCTGTTAAGGCATGGTCGAATTGTCACAACAGTTCCGAGGGCTAAAGAGGTCAGGCGTGTGGCTGACAAAATGGTTACTTTGGCAAAAAGATCGAGTCTCCATACAAGGCGTCAGGCATTTTCAGTCATACATGATCGAAAAGTCGTTTCAAGACTTTTTGATAAGTGGGGGCAGGAATTTGCCGATCGAAATGGTGGTTATACCAGGATAGTAAGGATAGGCCCGCGAAGGGGAGATGCTGCTATGATGTCTATTGTGGAACTGGTCACCGACTCCCTGGAGAAGCCCAAGCCACAACGTAAGCCTCAAAAGATTGCATCTGCTGAATCCGTGATACCGCAGGCTGTGCCGGAATCGTCTGTGGATAATCTGGAAAGCATAAAAGAGGAGGATGGGCCTGCTGAGGAAATTCGAATCGGTGAGGAGGTATCCGGTGTTGAGGCCGTAGGAGAAGAGGGAAACGAGGAGTCCAAAGTTGCCGACAATAAGACTTCCGAGGTAGATGTTGATTCAAAAGAGGGTGAAGTAAAAGAGAAGGGAAAGGACGTAGAGACAGCTAAAACTTGATTCGGTCCTTTATAACAACACAGATTTTATAATATGCCATAAATGAGATTGATTGCCCTCAGAGCTGCAAGTTCTGAGGGCATTATTTGTTGAGAAAGCCCGACTAAAAAAGTTTAACTTTATTGACAACGTAAAAACAGGGGAATAAGCTTCGAAAACTACCTTGAATTCCTAACCCAATTCTATTGCTAACAGTAACAGGGGTAAAGTATATGGCAAAAATGGCCGGAAAACAAATGGTCATAGAGGCCCTCAAGCGGGAAGGTGTCGATGTTATCTTTGGCTTCCCCGGCGGGGCTATTATTGATGTCTACGATACATTGGAAAAAGACGGCACCCTAAAGCACGTCTTGGTCCGACATGAGCAAGGAGCGGCCCATGCTGCCGATGGTTACGCCAGGGCTTCCGGAAAGGTGGGAGTGTGCATTGCCACGTCAGGTCCGGGAGCCACCAATACCGTTACAGGTATAGCAACAGCAAATATGGACTCAGTTCCCATGGTTATATTTACCGGTCAGGTACCCACTGCCCTGATTGGTAATGACGCCTTCCAGGAAGTGGATATCGTAGGCATTACACGTCCTTGCACAAAGCACAATTACCTTGTTAAAGACGTAAAGGACCTTCCTCAGGTCCTTAAGGAAGCCTTTTATATCGCGAGATCAGGCCGGCCAGGTCCTGTCCTTATAGATCTTCCCAAGGATGTTCAGAACGGCAAGGCCGAGTTTGACTATCCACAGGAGATAAAGCTACGTTCATATAATCCTGTAGTCGAGCCTCACGGCAAACAGATTGAGCGGGCCTACAGGTTAATAGAGAAGGCAAAACGGCCTGTTATTTATGCTGGTGGCGGAATAATCATCTCTGATGCGTATAAGGAGCTCAGGGCACTTGCTAAAGAGATGTATATTCCGGTAACCATGACTTTGATGGGGCTTGGCGGATTCCCCGGCACCCACGAGCTGAGCCTGGGTATGCTGGGCATGCATGGTACATACTCTGCTAACATGGCCATGGCAAACAGTGATCTCATCATTGCCGTGGGCGCCCGCTTTGACGACAGGGTTACCGGAAAGATCGAGGCATTTGCTCCGCTGGCCAAGATAATTCACCTGGACATAGACCCCACATCTATTCAGAAAAACGTGAAGGTGGATGTGCCAATAGTGGGTGATTGCAAGAGGGTACTGAAAAAGCTGTTGGATGTCGTAAAGGATGGTGGCCGCCCTGCTGAAGCTTGGATGGACCAACACCATGCTTGGTTGCAGCAGCTTGATGTATGGAAAAAACGCCATCCCCTCACATATAAAGAGGAGCCCGGCGTTATCAAGCCTCAGAATGTCATTGAAAAGCTGTATGAGATGACAAAAGGACGGGCTATCATTACTACAGAGGTCGGTCAGAACCAGATGTGGACCGCCCAGTTCTACAAATTCGACGAGCCACGGACCCTCCTGACTTCCGGCGGCCTTGGAACCATGGGCTATGGATTTCCTGCAGCTATTGGGGCACAGATGGCCTTTCCTGACAAGCTGGTGGTGGATGTAGCCGGTGACGGCAGCATACAGATGAATATTCAGGAGATGGCGACCGCCATGGAGCAGCGCCTGCCTGTGAAAATAGTCATTCTGAATAACCAGTTTCTCGGCATGGTCAGACAATGGCAGGAGCTGTTCTATGATCGTCGGTATGCAGCTACTGAGTTTGAAATGACCCCGGATTTTGTGAAACTGGCTGAGGCTTATGGGGCCAAGGGGTTTAGAGCAACCAAGCCGGAAGAGGTCGATGATGTGCTCAGCAAGGGTCTTGAAGCGGAAGGCCTGACGATTATGGAATTTGCTATAGCCCGCGAAGAAGGGGTATTCCCAATGGTCCCGGCCGGAAAGGCTACAACTGAGATGTTGCTCGTTTAATATCGAGAATAAGGAGCTTGGCCCTATGAAGCATACCCTCTCTGTATTAGTTGAAAATACTCCTGGTGCCCTTTCCCGCATAACCGGTCTTTTTAGCGGGCGGGCGTTTAATATTGAGAGCCTTAATGTGGCTGCAACCTTGGATACTACCCTGTCACACATCACACTGGTGACAAGAGGCGATGAATTCATAATTGAGCAAATAATCAAACAGCTCAGGCGCTTGGTGGATGTTTTTAAAGTCGTGGATGTGAGTAAGGGTGAGTTTGTTGAGCGCGAGATGTCCTTGATCAAGGTCCGGGCCGAGGAAGAGTCCAAGGCCGAGATATTACGCATTTGCGATATATTCCGTTGCAAGGTTGTTGACGTGAGCCATAAATCTTACACCTTAGAGGTCACCGGACCGGAGTCAAAACTAAAGGCAGTAATAGAGCTACTCCGTCCAATTGGAATCAAAGAAATTACAAGAACCGGCACCATAGCCATGATGAGAGAGAAAAAGACGATCTAAGAAGGATAATTTTTCACTTCCTGATTACCAGGGGCTGTGAACGGTTAATAGAAAGGAGCTGCAGAAGATGAGGATTTATTACGAACAAGATGCCCCTATGGACGTACTTCAAGGAAAGACTATAGCCATAATCGGCTATGGTAGCCAAGGGCATGCCCATGCCCAAAACTTGAGAGATAGCGGGTTGTCCGTTGTTATAGGCCAGCGTCCCGGGTCAGCAAATTACGATCTAGCAGTCAAGCACGGGTTTGAGCCAGTAAGTGCCGGAGAAGCTGCAGCCAAGGGAGATCTCATCATGGTCCTGGTACCTGATCATATTCAGGGCCAGCTATACGAAAGTGATATTAAGCCAAATCTGAAGAAAGGGAACATGCTCCTTTTTGCCCATGGCTTCAATATTCACTTTGGCCAGATAATTCCTCCATCTGACGTGGATGTTACCATGGTTGCACCCAAAGGCCCGGGGCATCTGGTGCGCAGGGAATACGAAAAGGGCGCCGGTGTACCCAGTCTGGTGGCCATACATCAGGATTACACGGGAGAAGCCCTTAAAAAAACACTTGCCTATGCAAACGGCATAGGCGCTACTCGTGCAGGGGTTATTGAAACCACATATAAAGAAGAGACTGAGACGGATCTTTTCGGCGAGCAGTGTGTCCTCTGTGGTGGGGTCACCGAGCTCATAAAAGCCGGTTTTGAGACCCTGGTTGGAGCAGGTTATCAGCCGGAAATAGCATACTTCGAGTGCTGCCACGAACTCAAGCTCATAGTTGACCTAATTTACGAAGGCGGTCTGTCGCAGATGCGTTACTCAATCAGCGATACGGCGGAATATGGCGATCTTACCAGGGGAAAGCGCATAATAACAGAAGAAACAAGAAAGGAGATGCGCAAAATCCTTGATGAAATTCAGAGTGGCAGATTTGCCGGAGAGTGGATGCAGGAAAACCAAGTCAAACGCCCTGTATTCAATGCCCTCAGACAACGGGAAAAGGAACATCCTATAGAAGAAGTCGGCTCCCGCCTGAGGAATATGATGAGCTGGCTCAATAAGTAGCCCCGGCTCTAAGCCATTAATGCATTCTCATCGCATTCCAGTTTCCAAGGAAGGAGTGCCTTTCATAGGTATTGTCGTCCTGGCCGCTGTGATATTTGCTTTACTCAACTGGTCTGTTCCGGCCGTAGTCTTTTTTGTGATTGCGGTCTTTGTTCTCTTTTTCTTTCGGGACCCTGAGCGTATAATTCCATCAGGTTCGGGCCTGGTGGTATCGCCTGCTGACGGTCGGGTCATAGATATAGCTGAAGACAACAGGGGTTCCCTTAACGGAAAAGACGTAAAACGAATCAGTATATTTATGAATATTTTTAATGTGCATGTAAACAGGGCCCCAATTACGGGCGAGGTTCAACAAATTTCTTACCAGCCGGGATCCTTCTGGCCTGCCGACCGAAAAAGGGCCTTGCTTGAAAACGAGCGAAATGCCCTTTTGATCCGCAACGAGGACGGAATGGAACTGACCGTCGTACAGGTGGCGGGTATAATAGCCAGGCGAATTGTTTGTTGGGCTGAGGTCGGTGATAGGGTTAAAATCGGTGAACGCTTTGGACTCATTCGTTTTGGATCTCGCCTTGACGTGTATGTCCCGAAGGATATTGCGGTATTGGTGAAAAAGGGTGACCGGACAACGGCTGGGCAGACGGTTCTTGCCCGAAATGGTAGCAAGTAGCGATTTCTAATTTCCATTTTCTGATTTCTAATGGGGGGTCTCCCATGAAACAAAAGCAAAACGGTGATTCAGCAGACAAGACTTCAAGACGGAGTATATATCTCCTCCCAAACTTGCTGACCTCGGCAAGCCTGTTCAGCGGGTTCTATGCCATTATTGCCGCGATTAAAGGGAATTATCAGGCCGCTGCCGTGGCCATCTTGATAGCCGGTATTTTGGATGGTCTGGACGGCAGGGTAGCTCGTTGGACCCGTACTACGAGTAGATTTGGTATGGAGTATGATTCCCTTTCAGACCTGGTGGCCTTTGGAGTGGCACCGGGCATACTGGCCTTTATGTGGGGGCTGCAGGATTACGGCCGGCTCGGATGGCTTGCTGCCTTCCTGTATGTGGCAACCACCGCCCTCAGGCTGGCCAGATTCAATACCCTGAGCCAGAGCAGCAATAGCAGCGCAAGGGGTTATTTCCTTGGTCTGCCATGTCCTTCTGCAGCGGCCGTATTGGCTACATCTGTGCTTTTATGCCAGTATGTCAGTATATTCGGGCCGGTACGTCATGTGGCAGTGCTGATCATGGTCTACGGCCTTTCTTTCCTGATGGTCAGTAATGTGCGTTACTATAGTTTCAAGGAAGTCCGTTGGCTTCAGCAGCACCCTTTTTCCGGTATGGTAGTGCTGATTTTGGCCATAATGGTAGTTGCTATGGAGCCCAAAGTAACGCTATTTGTCCTTATAGGTATCTATGTGATATCCGGGCCTGTCTTGATGTCCCTTAGGGCCTTGAGACCCAGGTCGTTGAAGTCCGGCAGGGGTCATCACACTGAAGATGTTTCCCTTGGCAAAGATGAGGGGATGTAAGAAAATGAGCAACAGTGAAAGGATAATAATATTTGATACTACATTAAGGGACGGTGAGCAGTCCCCTGGTGTATCTCTAAACGTTGAAGAAAAACTCCAGATCGGGAGGCAGTTGAAAAAGCTGAATGTCGATGTGATCGAGGCTGGATTTCCTATTGCTTCCCCAGGTGACTTTCAGAGTGTTAAGCGCATTGCGCAGGAACTCAGGGGTTTGCAAGTTGCTGCCTTGGCCCGTGCCAAGGAGAAAGACATCGATACTGCATGGGAGGCCATAAAGGATGGAGAAAATCCTCGAATACATACGTTCATTGCTACCTCTGATATCCACCTCCAGTATAAACTGAGAAAAACCAGGGAACAGGTACTGGATATGGCCCAGGCTGCAGTGAGGTATGCAGCAAAATTCACCAATAATGTGGAGTTTTCCGCTGAAGACGCAAGCCGGAGCGATCTGGATTTCCTCTGCAAGGTCTTTGAGGCAGTGATAGATGCCGGTGCCAATACTGTTAATTTCCCGGACACAGTGGGGTATGCCGTACCGCATGACTTTGGCAGGATGATCCGATATGTGGTCGAGCACACACCAAACATCCACAAAGCGATTTTGAGCGTACACTGTCATAATGATCTGGGTCTGGCCACAGCGAATGTGCTGACAGCTTTAGAGAATGGTGCAAGACAAGTGGAGTGCACTGTGAACGGCATAGGTGAGAGGGCCGGCAATGCGGCCATGGAAGAGGTGGTCATGGCCATCCGTACCAGGCAAGACGTCCTTCCCTTTGACACGGCGATATGTTCTCAACACATCATGGCTGCCAGCCGGCTGGTAAGCATGCTTACCGGAATGGTGGTCCAGGCGAACAAGGCCATAGTAGGGGCCAATGCCTTTGCACACGAGGCCGGAATCCACCAGGATGGAGTCTTAAAGGAACGTACTACGTATGAGATTATCAATCCCAAGGACATAGGTCTTAGCAAAGGGATCCTGGTCCTTGGGAAACACTCCGGGAGACATGCCCTTAAGGCAAAGCTTGAGGAAGTAGGCTACAAGCTCAGCGATGAAGAAATCGACAGGGTATTTACAAGATTCAAGTCCCTTGCAGACAAGAAGAAGGAGGTTTATCCTGAGGACGTTGAGGCCCTTGTGGCAGAGGAGGTGCTCCGGATTCCTGATCGTTACCGTCTTGTTTATCTCCATGTTGCCGGTGGAAGCGGCATCAGGCCGACCGCAACCGTAATAATGGAAATAGACGGCGAGGAAGTTGATGGAGTGAGTCTGGGGACCGGTCCGATAGATGCGGCCTATAAGGCAGTGGCCGAGCTCGTAAAGACTGAAAGCCATCTGCTCCGTTTTGCTGTAAACTCCATTACAGGAGGCACGGATGCCCAGGGAGAAGTCTTTGTACGTTTGGAAGAAGGCAACTATGTGGTCACAGGCCATGGGACCGATCCTGATATAATTACTGCTAGTGTCAGGGCATACTTGAATGCCCTGAATCGTCTTGAACACATGAAAGAAAATGCGCTTCAGTAGTTCATACCACAAATTCAGTGCCTGAGTTAGAGAGTATATTATGAGTCGACCGATGACGATAGCTGAAAAGATCCTGGCTGCCCATGCCGGTCTGGACAGTGTGGAGCCGGGTCAACTGGTAGAAGTTGATGTGGACTTTGCGCTGGGCAACGACATAACAGCCCCAATTGCCATAAAAATCTTCAGACAGGCAGGTGTAAATACTGTTTTTGATAGAGAAAAGATCGCTCTGGTATCAGACCACTTTGTTCCTAACAAGGATATTATGAGTGCTGAGCAGGCCCGGCTTCTCCGGGAGTTTGCCGCTGAACAGGGTATTGTTCATCACTATGATGGCGGAGAGTCCGGTGTAGAACATGTGCTGCTCCCGGAAAAAGGCCTGGTACTTCCAGGTGACGTGGTTATAGGGGCTGACAGTCACACGTGTACATACGGTGCCATGGGGACCTTTGCCACAGGGGTAGGGAGCACTGATCTGGCTGCCACCATGATCACAGGAAAGACCTGGTTCAAGGTACCGGAGTCCATAAAGTTTGTATACAAAGGAAAGCTCAGGCCATGGGTCGGCGGCAAAGATTTGATACTCTATACCATAGGCGATATCGGTGTGGACGGTGCCCTTTATATGGCCATGGAATTTACGGGTCCGGTGATTGATTCCATGTCAATGGCCGGCCGCTTTACCATGTCCAATATGGCCATCGAGGCCGGTGGCAAAGTGGGGCTAATTAACCCCGATGATACGACTTTAGACTATGTAACTGACCGGGCGGTCAGAGATTTTACCGTATATCGCAGTGATGAGGACGCCCAATACGCCAAGGTTATTGAGTATGACTGTAGCGAGATAGAACCTCAGGTGGCCTGCCCCCATCTGCCTGAAAATACAAAGGGTATTTCAGAAGTGGGAAACGTGCCTCTGGATCAGGTGGTGATCGGTTCCTGTACGAATGGTCGTCTGGAGGACCTGGCCCTGGCCGCTGATGTCATATCCGGACGCCGGGTGTCAAAAGGTCTGAGACTGATAGTCATTCCTACTACTCCCACAGTGTATATCCAGGCCCTGGAGAAGGGATTTCTCACGACTTTTCTAAATGCCGGCGCGGTGATAGGGCCACCTACCTGCGGTCCTTGCCTTGGAGGACATATGGGGGTTCTTGCCAAGGGAGAACGGGCGCTTTCCACGACAAACAGGAATTTTGTCGGCCGGATGGGACATCCTGAGAGCGAGGTATACCTAGCGAATCCGGCCATTGCTGCTGCAAGTGCGGTGTTGGGCAGGATCGGAAGTCCTGACGAACTGTAAGGGAATTATGAATTATGAAAATCAAAGGAAAAGTCTGGAAATTTGGAAAAAATATAGATACGGATGTGATTATTCCGGCACGCTATCTCAATACCTCGGACCCGGCAGAGCTTGCCAAACACTGTATGGAGGATGCTGATCCTGATTTTTCCAAAAAAATAAAACCGGGAGACATAATAGTTGCGGGAAAAAATTTTGGTTGTGGTTCTTCCAGAGAACATGCTCCTATAGCCCTTAAGGCAGCAGGCATTGGTTGTGTAATAGCGCTGAGCTTTGCCAGAATTTTCTATCGCAACGCCTTTAATATGGGCCTTCCCATATTCGAGTGCGATGAGACAGCCAGTGCCCTCGAAGAGGGCGATGAGGTGGAGGTGGATGCAGATACAGGAGAAATCCGGGATCTGACTACAGGAGATATCTTCAAGGCCCAGCCCATACCTCCGTTCATGCAGGAGTTGGTTTCAGATGGCGGATTGATTCCCCATGTGCTTAAAAGCTTGTAAATTTTGAATTTTTCTTCTTATAAAGGGTTTATTTAATGAATACACACAAAATTGCAGTAATTCCAGGGGACGGTACAGGTCCTGAAGTAATAACCGAGGGTATAAAGGTCCTCAATGCCGCGTCTGATCATTTCGGATTTGAGCTTGACCTTACATGGTATGATTATGGCGGAGAGCGGTATCTGCGAACAGGAGAGGTCCTTCCGGAGGGAGCGGTGGAAGATCTCAAGCAATACAAAGCCATCTATCTCGGGGCCATTGGTCATCCGGATGTAAAGCCGGGTATTCTGGAAAAAGGGATACTCCTTGCCCTGCGATTTGCGCTGGATCAGTATATAAATCTTCGACCGATTATCCTCTATCCAGGCGTGGATACACCACTCAAACATAAGGGGCCTGAGGATATAAATTTCGTAGTTGTCCGGGAAAATACCGAAGGTCTTTATGTCGGAGCGGGTGGTGTACTCAAGAAAGATACTCCGGATGAAGTCGCTGTTCAGGAATCCATCAATACCAGAAAGGGTGTGGAGCGATGTATCCGTTATGCCTTTGAGTACTGCAAACGTCGCAATCAGAAAAAGAAACTGACCCTCTGTGGAAAGACCAATGTGCTTACCTATGCCTTTGACCTGTGGGAACGTACATTCTATGACGTGGCCAAGGAATATCCCGATATTGCAACAGACTATGCCCATGTGGATGCAACTTGTATGTGGATGGTCAAAAATCCCGACTGTTTTGATGTAATAGTCACTGACAATATGTTCGGGGACATCATTACGGACCTTGGGGCCATGATACAGGGAGGCATGGGGATTGCCGCAGGAGGTAATCTCAATCCGGAGGGTGTCTCCATGTTTGAACCTATAGGCGGCTCGGCCCCCAAGTATGCGGGGAAAAATGTCATTAATCCCCTCGCTGCCATATGTGCCGGACAGATGATGCTGGATTACCTGGGCGAGATCGAGACCGCAAAGGCTATTGAAGAAGCTGTTAAGAAGGTGGTCAGCCGGGACCTGAAGAGCCTCTCTGCCGGCAGGATGGGCTATAGTACCTCCGAAGTAGGAGATTTGGTGGTTAAAGAATTAAAGAATTGAGTAATTTGGTAATTTGGTAATTTAGTGATTGTAGAGGAGTTATGGCAAAGACTTTTAATGTTGCAGTAGCCGGTGCCACCGGTGCGGTCGGCCAGACCATGATAAGGGTCCTGGAGGAACGGGATTTCCCTGTGGGAGAGATCCGTTTTTTGGCCTCTGAACGTTCCGAAGGAAAGGAACTCTCATTCAAGACAGAGAAGGTCCGGGTCCGGAAGCTTGATCACGATTCCTTTGATGGTATTGATATCGCGATTTTTTCTGCCGGTGGAGACAGGAGCCTCACCTTTGCTCCTTCGGCTGCCAGGGCTGGCGCGGTAGTTGTGGACAACTCGAATGCATGGCGCATGGACCCGGAGGTCCCCCTGGTAGTGCCGGAGGTGAACCCCCATGCTGTTTCAGGATACAAGGCAAAAGGCATTATAGCCAATCCTAATTGCTCCACCATCCAGATGGTTGTGGCCCTTAAGCCATTGTATGACTATGCCCGGATAAAACGCGTTGTCGTATCTACTTATCAGGCCGTATCGGGTTCCGGGAAAAAGGCAATAGATGAGCTTAAGGATCAGGTAAAGGCCTGGGCTGAGGGCAGAATTCCAGAGGCCAGGGTCTATCCGCACCAGATTGCCTTTAACTGCCTTCCGCACATAGATGTCTTTCTGGACAATGGCTACACCAGGGAAGAGATGAAAATGGTGAATGAGACCAGAAAGATTCTGGAAGATCCTGAGATCCGGGTCTCTGCAACTGCTGTAAGGGTACCTGTATTCTACAGTCACTCCGAGGCCGTCAATGTAGAGTTTGAAAAAGAGATCAGCGCTTCCAAAGCGAGAGAACTATTTTCCAATGCACCGGGGATTAAGGTCGTTGATGACCTGCCACGGAATGTCTATCCTCTTGCCCTGGATGCCGAAGGACAGGATCTGACCCTTGTCGGTAGAATACGGGAGGATATCTCCCAGGCCAACGGACTTGATTTCTGGGTGGTGGCTGACAACATAAGAAAAGGAGCGGCTACCAATGCCGTTCAGATAGCAGAATTGCTGGCAGAAAAATATCTTTAGATTAGCATAGTAGGCTGAAAGATAAAAACTTAAGACTTAAAACCTAAAACAGAAAATATAGCTTCTTTCAATTGATTTAAGCTAACAGCCTACAGCCTTTATTCCACCTAAAAAGAGGTATGCCATGATTGAAAAAGCAGGTCATTATTCCGCGGATTTTGAGAAGGCATTGCAAGTAGGACGTCCGCCCAATGTAGTTAAGCTTTTCCCCAACTCAAAGGCCCTCCTGGTAAGCGGCAAGGTCATTGACAGGGCGATGCGGGCCAAAGGAAAGGCCATGACCATTGCGGCTAATGGCAGAAACTATCTTGTCATTCGTGGCGTTTTGGCTGCCGCGCAGAGGGCCGATGCGGCCATACTAATAGAGATAGCCAGATCGGAAGGCGGTGCGAATGCCTATTGTGCGATTAATTACTGGAACATGGCCAGGCAGGTGGATCAGGTCTGCAATGAACTGGGAATCACAATACCGGTAGCGATTCATGCTGATCACTATGGCATCAAGAAAGAAGAAGATGTTGAACCGGCAAAGGTAGAGATCCCCACCTTGTTTGAAGCCGGCATGACCTCCATAGCAATTGATGCATCACACCTCCCGGATGACAAAAACCTCCTTGCAAATCTGCAACTTGCCACTTATGTCCCCAAATGGGCCGGGCTGGAGACAGAGGTTGGAGAGATCAAAGGAAAAGAAGGGCTTTCAACAGTTGATGAGGCATTATTCCTGATACAGGGTCTTAACGCCCACGATATCTTCCCGGACTGGATAGCCCTTAATAATGGCTCCACCCATGGTATTGAGGCGAGTGACCTGGGGATACAGGTGAAATTGACCGGAGAGATCCACGAGGTTTTGGCCAAATACAAGGTCTCAGGTGCCCAGCACGGCACGTCCGGTAATAACTCCGACAGGCTGCGGGAGATTGTCTCAAAGACCAATACTACAAAGGCCAACGTGGCCACTGCCCTTCAGATGATCTCATGGGGCCTTGAAGTAAACGACTACGGGAATGCTGTAACAGACGAAGATGGGAATTTCATCAAGGTTACAGGAGAGGGAATAACAGAGGAACTGTGGGAGGAAATGACAGCCTATGCCCAATCCAAGGGCCTGAAGGGAGGAAATTATAAAAAATTGAACCTTCCTTTTGAGAACAAGATGCTTGGGCTATCCAGGGATATAAGGGAGAGGATGGCCAAACGGGTAGAAGATTTTGTCTATAACCTGCTGGTCAATGTATTTAATGCTCAGGATACCGCACCCCTGGCCATAGATGCCATACTGACTGCAGGGTCTTATGACCTCGGTCCCAAGACTGATCGGCAGGAGGATCCCTTAGAATGGACTGAGAGCAAGATCGTTGAACGGGCTGGCACAATCAATCAATAATGAGCCACCTGCAAAACCCATCTTTTGTCCGATGGCTGCGTTGCTCAATGGAAAATGGGCGGCTTCGAAGATTAACGTCTAATGCGAATCACCGGAGGTCAGGCCAGGGGACGGCGTTTGATAGGGCCCAAAGGCCACTGTCTGCGTCCTACATCAGATCTTGTGCGGGAGGCTCTTTTCCAGATCCTGCATGCCCGCTTGGAATTTCCCTGGGAATCTTGCAATGTTCTCGATCTTTTTGCCGGTACCGGGGCGCTTGGGATTGAAGCCCTTTCCAGGGCGGTAAGGGAGGTTATTTTTGTGGATTATCACAAATCGTCCCTTGATCTTATCAGGCGAAATCTCAGTTTATGTGGCTTTAGTGAGCGCGCGAAAGTGATCCGGGCTGATATCAGGACCATTCCGAAATCACTTGATCGTGTTCTAAAATATCGCCCCTTTAATTTGATATTTGCCGATCCTCCATATTCCCATGGCCTTGGTAAAAAGGCCCTGGAGTGGGTGGCTGAGACCGATGTTTTGGTTTCCGGGGGATGGATGGTTATTGAAGAGTTTAAGGGAGAAAAGTTTCCTCACCAAGTTATATCCAGCTCCGAATTATCCCTTCAGCTTATGGACAACCGAAAATATGGTCAGACTGAACTTTGGTTTTACAGGTCAATATAATGCAATCACCAAATCACTCACCTCGCATAGCAGTATATCCAGGCACCTTTGATCCGGTGACTAATGGTCATTTGGATCTTGTCGATCGAGCACTAAAGCTATTCGACAAGGTAGTGATCGCCATTGGTATTAATCCTGTCAAAGAAAGCCTATTTACCTTGGAAGAGCGTCTGGAAATGGTTCGTGAGACCATAGGAACGAATGGAAGAGTAAAAATAACCAGTTTTGACGGGCTTTTGGTGGATCTTGCCGACAAGTATGGGGCCTGCGCCATACTACGTGGATTAAGAGCTGTTTCGGACTTTGATTACGAGCTCCAGCGTGCCTTAATGAACCGCAAGCTATCCCGTGACATAGAGACTGTATTTTTGATGACCGGGTTTCGCTGGATTTATATAAGCTCCACTATAGTCAAGGAGGCCGCCCGTTTTGGCGGCAGTCTTGACGGGCTTGTCCCACCGTCAGTGGAAGAACGTTTAAGAAAGGCGTTTAGGGGATAAGAAACAGACTTATAACCTGGAAGAAAGGCTGCTAATTATTGCAGGAGACAGTATATCAGTATACTTCAGCCTTCAGCCTTTAACCTAAATGGCTAACATACAGAAATAGCCGTTGAATGTTCGGTATTGAGTATTTTTTCATTCTATGTTGGACGTTTGATGTTCGACGTTCGTCTTTCAAAACAACTTCTATCTCTTTGAGTCTCTTGAGAATGGATTGGGGTACTGTTTCAAAACGTACCTCCAGTATGTCAAGAACATTATTTCTTGCAGTTTGGAGCATTCCCTGCTGCATTCCCTGTATCTCTACTCATATTTCAGCAACATTGACAAAAAAAGTGCAATTCGTATATATAACCATATAAAATAGTTAAATGACCAGGAGCAAGACCATGCAAGTAGCTGTAACGGAATTCAAGGCAAAATGCACCAAGCTTTTTCGTACGGTTGAACAGGACAATGAAACTATTGAGATTACCCGCCGTGGCAAGGTGATCGCTGTTGTTGTACCTCCAACTGTTGCAAAGCCTGACCCAGAACAATTTCTCGGCTGTTTACAAAACACGGTCACATTCAGTCCTGACTGGGACGAACCGCTGGGAGAGGATGACTGGGAGGCCTGTAAATAATGTATTTACTCGACACCAACATATGGCTTTGGATGGTTGAGGAGCCTCAACGCCTTTCTGCAGAAATAGCTACCATTGTCAGGAATGCTGATAATTATCCCTTCTTCCTCTCAGCCATCAGTGTATGGGAGGTGGCAAAAAAGGTCAGTCTCGGAAAGCTTGGTCTTTCCATACCTGTCAGGGACTGGTTAGATAAGGCGACTCAAGACCAATTTATCCATATTCTTCCTTTGTCTGTTAATGTTTCTCTGGAGTCAACCATCCTGCCCGGCACTTTCCACAAAGATCCTGCAGATCAAATTATTGTTGCCACGGCCCGCCATCACAACCTGACTATTCTTACTGCCGATAACCTGATCCGCACCTATCCCCATGTGAAAACAATTTAAAATCGTAACCGTTCACTGGGTTACAACGCTCGTTTTACCACAACCTACCGAACTGTTGAATCAAGCCAATCCTCCAGCCCGACATTCAGGTGGAGATTTCTCGCCTCCAATATGGCCAAGAGCTTCCATGGACTGGTTTTCAGCTTATCACAGACTTCCATCAGGCTCAAATCACCCTGCGTATTCCCACAACAAGCGTTCCTGTCTGTCAAGAGAGAAACCCTTTCGCAAGCACTGAAGGGAACGCTGGTGACTTGTTTGCCTTTACATTTTTACTCATTTGCCCGCTTCTATTTCGGGCGCAACAGGCTCATTCACGTCTTTCTGGGATTTGAGTCTACCGGCTATTTCCATGAAGGGTGTGAAAAGATCAATGGGAATCGGAAACAGGGTGGTTGAGTTATTTTCCGTGGCTACTTCCCTTAAGGTCTGGAGGTACCTGAGCTGCAGGGCCGCGGGTGCCTTGTTTATGATATTCGCAGCATCGGCCAGCTTTGTTGCTGCCTGAAACTCACCTTCTGCATTAATGACCTTTGACCGGCGCTCCCGCTCGGCCTCGGCCTGTTTTGCCATGGCCCTTTTCATCTCGTCCGGGAGGTCTATCTCTTTCACTTCCACCTTGCTGACTTTGATTCCCCAAGGCTCGGTATCAAGGTCTAGTATCTCCTGAATCTGGGCATTAATTTTATCTCTCTCTGCCAGGAGTTCGTCAAGTTCGGCCTGTCCGCAGACACTCCTGAGGGTGGTCTGGGCCAGTTGGGAAGTGGCAAAAAGGAAATTTTCCACCTCAATTACCGCCCTTCTTGAGTCAAGTACCCTGAAATAGACCACTGCACTTACCTTTATGGATACGTTATCTCTGGTAATGATATCCTGTGGTGGAACATCAAGGGTAACGATCCGAAGATCAATTTTTTTCATCTTATCAATTACAGGAATAAGTATTATCAGGCCCGGGCCCTTGGTCTTAATGACACGACCCAGCCTGAAGATTACGCCTCGTTCATACTCGTTCAGTATACGAATGGCTGATATCAGAAAAGCAATGATCAAAAAAAGCAGAAAAGCGAGAGAAATTGTCATGACTTGTCTCCATGGGTCCTCGAGACCCTCAATTTAAGTCCATCTATATCTATTACTTTTACCTCAGTATCCACAGGTATGGTCTCATCGCTTACAGCGGTCCATAGCTCTCCATGCAAAAAGACCTTTCCACCCATCTTTTCTACTGTCTTCCGGACAAGACCTTTTTCACCTATAAGGCCTTCTGCCCCGGATTTGGGCCTGGACAGGGTGGCCCTGGTTGCCAGATAGGTGATAGCGGCCAGAAAGGAGCCGACTCCCAGCAGAGTAGTCAAAAGCACATCAGTGTCAATGGATACTCCGGTCTTCGGGGTATCGAAGAGCATCATAGAGCCCAGAAGGAGAGCAGCCAGACCTGCCGCCCCCAGTATGCCGTGGCTGGTAATTACAAGCTCCATTACGAACAGGATTACTGCCAGGAGCAACAGAAGCAGACCGGCGGTACTTACAGGGAGGGCCTGGAGGGCAAACAGACCCAGGAGCAGGCATATGGCCCCTATGGTCCCTGGAAAAATGGTCCCGGGGTGGGCCAACTCAAAATAGAGCCCTGTCATACCGATCATCATGAGGATATAGGCGATGTTTGGATCTGCTATGGTCCTGAGTATTTTTTCCCTCAAGCTCTCTTTTATCTGAATAATTTCAGGGTTACTTATCACCAGCTTAACCGGACCATCAGGCAGACGCACTGTCATGCCATCGAGTTGTTGAATCAGGTCACTGAGGTCTTTAGCCAGGATGTCGATTACTTTCAGTTCCATCGCCTCTCTGGCAGAGGCCGAGACACTCTCCCTTACCGCCTTTTCCGCCCATTCTGCGTTTCGCCCACGCTCCGTCGCCACACTCCTGGCCATGGCGGCGAGGTCGTTTTCCACCTTTTGTTTCATGGTATCGTCTTTTTCCCCGCCAGAGCCCAGATTTACCGGGTGAGCCGCCCCGATATTGGTGCCTGGCGCCATGGCGGCAACATGGGCGGCAATGGTGAGAATAGCACCGGCAGATGCGGCCTGTGCTCCGGAGGGCGTTACATAAACAACTGTTGGAATCGGTGATGCCATTACTTCCTGAACCATATCCCTGAGGGTAGATACAAGGCCGCCCGGGGTATCAAGTTCAATCACCAGGCAGGTAGCCAGGCCCCTGTCCGCCTCTCTAAGCGCCCTTTTTAAAAACTCCGCTGCACCGGGATTTATGCTTCCTTTTAGTTTGACCAGATAGATCCTGGAATGTTCTGTTATATCCTGCGGCTTGTCTTTCTGATCATCCCCCCACAAGGAAGTAGCTAACACAGACAAAAATAGCGTAATAAAAAGCAACAGGACCGCTTTTAGAAAATGGGTATCAGGTTGAATTTGTGCTCTAGTCTTTTGCATTTGGCTTTTAGCGATACTTGGCATACTCTTTTTCCAGTATTTGAAGATCCTGCCAGGCCACACGTTTAAGGTCCCGTTGCCGGCCTCCTTTTGATCTCAGCAGATATGCCGGATGATAGATCGGCATGACCCTGGCATTTCCTAACTGATGGAAGCGGCCACGAAGAGATTTCAATGGGGCTTTTTCTTTAAGGAGGGTCTGGGCAGCCACCAGTCCCAAAGCAAGTATCAAGGGCGGATCAATGAGCCTCAACTGGTGTCTTAAGAAGAAAGAGCATGCGGCAATTTCTTCGTGCCCAGGTGTGCGGTTATGCGGAGGGCGACACTTGATTACACTGGTGATAAAGACATCCTTTCTGGAAATATTTACGGCATTTAGCATATCTGTAAGGAGTTTCCCTGAAGGGCCCACAAACGGCAGGCCCTGCATGTCTTCTTCCCTGCCGGGGGCCTCTCCTACCAGCACCAGCTTTGCATTTTCAGGTCCTTCTCCAAAGACTATATTATGCCGCTTTTTATGCAGCTCGCACCTGTTACAATTTTCGACCATCTTGCGAAGCCCGTCAAGGTCAGTTGGTGCAGGAATCTCATCCCTATATTCCGGGGTGGAAGTCAGCTCCTGCAGTGACGCCTTATCTTTGACACGATGATCCGGAAAGGCGGATAATCCAGGGCCCTTGGGAATAATCTCAACCCCCAGTTGCTTTTGATAACGGAGCCATGAGGAAATATCGTTCATGATATGAAGAATTTCTTTATTCATCAGGGCATCCTTCAATCCCTCACGCCTTCCCGAGGACCAGACCGTTTTGAGAAAACTAAGAATAAAGCCAATACTGCAATCGCACCTATGGCAGAACCCAGGGTATCCGCCACCCAGTCAACCGGATCAGCACATCTATTTGGCACAAAATACTGATGAAGTTCGTCGGCAAGGCCGTATAATGATCCGAGAAAAATGGCCTGACACAGGGCCCCTGCTATAGATACTGCAGAGTTGTGCAGCCGCCACCACATGAGCAATGAACCAAATGCAATATACTCGAAAAAGTGTATAAAATAGTCGCTGACCGATATGCTGGGAAGTCGATTCCCCGGGACGGAAGATATCCCGAAGATGACTCCTGCATAGGCTATGCACAGGGCTAAACGTAGATTCATGGAGCAAGACCCCTTGATTCACTTGACGGTATATATAGAGTAAACTATGAATGATTGTTTGTCAGCGGCTGAATTATCCCATAAACATAATTCAGGGTTTTTACCGTGCAATTATAGACATAAATTTGAGATTTCTTGCCATGTTTTTTACCACGAGTATAATCATGGCATTCCCCATTAAGGAGTGGACAACTTGAGTGACGAAAGCCTAGTTATTAAGCAACGCCGCGAAAAAGCGGAACAACTTGAAAAAGATAATATATCTCTTTATCCCAACGACGTAAAGACGCCTGAAAGTACGGCGACAATACGCAGGTTGTATGATTCATATGATGCAGAGGCCCTGGAAAAGGTGCCGGATAGCTTCAGATTGGCCGGCAGGATAATGAGTTTGCGCCGTTTTGGAAAGGCAGCCTTCTTACATCTGCAGGACAGCTCCGGTCAACTGCAGGCCCATGTTAGAAGGGACATGGTTGGGACCGAAGCCTACAGCCTGTTCAAGAAATTCGACATTGGTGACTTGATTGAGGTTAAAGGCAAACTTTTCAGGACCCGTGTCGGCGAATTGACAGTATCGGCTGAAACTATCGGCCTGGTAACCAAGTCCCTGAAGCCCCTTCCTGAAAAATATCACGGAATAAAAGACAAGGAAATCAGGTATCGCCAGCGATACGTCGATCTTATCATGAATCAGGAGGTAAGAAAGGTTTTCAGGACCCGCTCACGTATTATACAAATATTACGTGAGTACTTTACTTCCCACGGTTTCCTGGAGGTTGAGACCCCGATGATGCAGTCCATCGTTGGTGGCGCAACCGCCCGTCCCTTTACAACCCATCACAATGCCCTTGGTATGGACCTTTACCTGCGGATAGCTCCTGAACTGTATCTGAAGCGGCTCCTTGTGGGTGGCTTTGACAAGGTGTTTGAGCTTGGCAGGAACTTCAGGAACGAAGGAATTTCGATACAGCATAATCCGGAATTTACCATGCTGGAGTTCTATGAGGCCTATGTCACTTATGAAGACCTGATGATGCGGACAGAGGAACTCTTTTCCCGGATAGCTGAAGAGATAAAGGGCGGAACGGTCTTTTCCTATCAGGAGTGCATGATGAATCTCACGCCACCCTGGTGCCGGATGACCCTTGAAGAGGCATTAATAGAGATTGGGCAGGTTCCTCAAAAGGATCTTAAAAACAGAAAGGACCTTGAGGAAAGGTTAAAGGCCCTTGGTGTTCCTCTGAAGGGCAATGAAAAAACAGGCAAGTTATGGACAAAGCTCTTTGATTTACTGGTAGAGCCCAAGCTCATTCAGCCGACCTTTATAAGCCATTATCCCCTTGATGTCTCGCCCCTGGCCAGGGAGAATCAAGAGAATCCTGAAATTACAGACAGGTTCGAGCTTTTTATTGGCGGCCGCGAGATCGCGAACGCATTCTCAGAGCTCAATGACCCAAGAAAACAGCATCAGCGCTTTGAAAAGCAAATAGCCGGCAGAGGAGATGATGATGAGGTACCCCCTGAACTGGATGAAGACTTTATCAGGGCACTGGAAGTAGGTATGCCACCTGCTGCCGGTGAGGGTATAGGTGTGGATCGCGTGGTAATGCTCTTTACGGATTCTCCTTCTATCCGCGATGTTATCCTGTTCCCGCAGTTGCGACCGGAGTATTGAGTTTCAGGATGAATTTCGAATGGTTTATTGCCCTGCGTTATCTCAGGGCAAAACGCAAACAGGCCTTCATTTCCCTTATTACCTTCATATCCATAACAGGGGTAACAGTAGGCGTAATGGCCCTGATCGTCGTAATTGCGGTCATGACCGGTTTTGAAAACCACCTCCGCACCAAGATACTTGGCATAAATTCACATATTCTGGTCAAAAACTATGAAGGTGCCTTTGGTAACATGGAGTCTGTACGGCAAAAGGTACTCGAAACTACTATTCCTCGTAATGACCATTTGAATGGTCTCTTGAATATGATCATGGGAAAGGACGGGGACATCACGGTGACGGCTGCGACCCCCCTTGTCTATGTCCAGGCCCTTTTGAGTTCAGGAAGGGCTGTCAGCGGAGCAGCTATCCGCGGGATAGAACCGGACTCTGTGGCAGAAGTTTTCAGCGTAGGGGAGATCATCAGTGGAGAGGGGCTTGGGGCATTTGAGAATTATAATGGCAGCGGAATTCCGCCGATACTTCTGGGCAAGGAACTTGCCCGCAACCTGGGAGTTGCTGTCGGGCAGCCAATCCAGGTCGTGCTGCCCAGCGGGACTATTACACCTGTGGGAATGCTTCCCAAGATACGTACCTTCCAGGTGACAGGTGTAAACACGACCGGCATGTATGAGTATGATGTCTCCCTTGCCTTTATTCCCATTAATGCGGCCCAACGGCTTCTTGGCTTGGGCGATAAGGTCCATGGCCTGGAGATAAAGGTCTCGGATATTTATGCTACGGATGGCCTTACAACAGCAATACAAAAAAAACTTGGATTTCCGTTCTGGACAATGGACTGGCAACAGATGAGCCGTAGTCTTTTTTCAGCCCTGAAGCTGGAAAAACTCGCCATGTTTATAATTCTTACCCTGATTGTCATAGTGGCTGCCTTTAACATTGTAAGTACCCTTATCATGATGGTCATGGAAAAGAATCAGGATATAGCAATACTTAAGACACTTGGGGCAATGGATAGTAGTATTTTACGGATTTTTATTTATAATGGATTGCTTGTAGGATTGACCGGAACAGTGCTCGGCGTTTTCGGCGGAGTAGGTCTCTGTTTCCTCCTGAGCCGCTACAAGTTCATTAAGATACCAAGTGAGGTGTATTACACTGACACACTTCCTATACTGCTCCACACAAGCGACGTGGCCATAATTTCGATCTCTGCCATTTTAATATGTTTTTTTGCCACCATATATCCGGCCAGACAGGCAGCCAGGGTCAATCCATCCGAGGCCTTGAGGACAGGGTGATTGGCCTGTGATATATTTGATATCTAAATTGTTCAATTAATATCAGGAGGAATCAAGAAATGAGCACAGAGCAGTTGTTACCCGAAGGTGATAGCATCCGAAATGCTGTAAAGTGGATATCAGATATCACCAAGGAGTATCCTGAAAAAAGCCGCAAAGAAATCATACACGAGGCAGAACTACGGTTTGATCTTTCCCCAAAGGAATGCGATTTCCTTTTCAGAAAATTTGCGTGAAACCGAATAGAGGGGAAATGTAAGGGGAATCAGGCCCAAATAGATTGAAATAAGTAGTTTCCACCCGGGGCTAATTGGGGAGTACTCTCTCTTGGAAATATAATTGATTTATACTCATCAAGGGTTGAAGGTTACGTTTTCTGTAAACGCTTACAGTTCGATAGGTGCGGTAAAACGGGCGCTGTAATCCCGTGAATGGATACCGTTTTTTCAGCTAACAGTTGGGGCAGAAATATGGGCTTATTTGGTTAGTGCACGTGTCCCACACTCTGATGATCTCGTGTCTAACATACTCTGAACCGTCTTTTGAATATCTTCCAATTTAAAGGGTTTAAATAGGGCGAAATCAACAGAACTGTCTTTTACCATTTCAAGGACGGCTCTTCTCTTCTTACCTGTTATCAGAAGGACTGGGGTGTTGGGGGATTTTTCTTTAATGCAGAAGGCCAGGTTCCAACCGTCCATGCCAGGCATATCTAAGTCAGTTATGACGAGGTCGAATAAGCTTTTTTGGAAAAGATTCAGACCTTCATCACCACAGTTGGCAACAGCTACGTCATACCCCATAAAAGAAAGTCCCAGTGAAAGGATATTACGAATGTTTGCGGTCATCATCAATGACTAATATTCGTCTCCGACTTCCCTGTATAAGACTGCTAGTTAAGGTTGTCTGATTGGTCTTGAATGTTTCTTGTTTTACGTTTTGCGGAATTCCCATTTTCAACCCCGTTATTCCCTCAAGCCCAAGGCCAATCCAATGAGCTACCCTGATTTTAGCTATCTCTTGGCCAATTCTGCATCACCTCCACTCATAACCAATTTGACACCATCCATCAGTTCCTGGGAAAGTAGCTCATGCATATTGGGTTGGTCATGCACAATCAAAATGTCTGACATGGTCTCTCCTCTTGCATCAGTCAAAGGGAATTCTGAATCGTTCCCCCTCTTCTTTGTTCATGCCTTCTGCTGATGAAACGGCAGAATTTCCTTCAGAACTTAGAGCGACGAATACAACACTTTTACCAGTTTTGTGACACACAAGAGAATAAAGGTATCTATGATTTTATTTGATTAGTCCATAGGGGAAGGAACTCATTTTTATAGGAGAAATACCTATGAGATGGAAATTTATTACATATCAACCCTTCCAGAGATCCACATCGATCAGGCCGATCCTAACTGCATAACGAATCAACTCTATGGCGCTGTGAAGTTCGAGCTTGCTACTGGATACCATTCATGCCGGGCAAAAGGTAATCGGTGATGATGACATCCGGGCTGATCTCATCGAGCCTTTCAAGGCAAGCCTCAGCATCTCCGAAGTAATTGACCGAGGCAAACGGAAAGGCATTATCAACCGCGCGTTTCATGAGATGAAGATGCGCTTTTTCATCATCAATGATTACGATCTTTAATGGTTCTATATCCTAAATTCTTCCAAACCTGACACTTCAGGTCCTGCAAAATGCTCATGCCTCCAGGACAGACGGTTTGTTGAGGAGCATCCAGTAAAAATCGATTTGCGTGATCTTTTCGTCTTGGTCAGTTCAGCATGTGC
>CAZYEJ010000016.1:0-37393 GCA_964646435.1 uncultured Thermodesulfobacteriaceae bacterium | reverse complement strand
CTTTTTTAATTCAAAATTTAGAATTTAGAATTCAAAATTGTGTCTGAACGGCCTTCCAGTTCAGACACTAATTAGCCGCTCATAATCACTACCGCAGTGGCATATTCCCCCTCATGGGAAAGGCTTACATGCCATGCGCCGGCTCCCATGTCCGTTGCCTTTTTCAATGCAGAGCCGGAAAGGTGCAGCACAGGCTTTCCGGAAGGCTCATGGGCAATGGCCATCTGACGCCAGGTTACTCCGAGTCTCATACCTGTACCCAGGGCCTTGGAGCATGCCTCCTTTGCTGCAAAACGGAGGGCAAGTCCCTGAGCCGGTTGTTTATGCTTCATACAGTAGGCGCATTCTTCACTGGTGAATACCCTGGATAGAAATTTCTCACCCCAACGGTTAACGGCCTTTTCAACCCTTGGGATGTAAACCAGGTCTATGCCGAGGCCCAGGATCATTAAATTACTCTAAATAACCTTTTTGGACGAGAGAAAGCATCTCCTTTACAGCCCTCTCTATTCCAACAAAAACGGCCCGGGCTACTATGGCGTGTCCTATACTGAATTCCTGTATCTCACTCACTGCCGCAAGCCTTGCAGTATTGCGATAATTGAGCCCGTGACCTACGTGGACACGCAGACCTAAATCTCTGGCTGTTCTTGCCATAGTTACTATTTGTTCGAATTCCTTGTCTTCAGTATCTGAAGAAGGGGCATCTGCATATAGCCCGGTATGGATTTCTATGCAATCTGCTCCTGTCTGTTTTGCAGCCTCAATCTGATTTTGCTCCGGATCGACAAAAAGACTCACTGGTATGCCTGCATCGTGTAGCCGTGTTACAGCTTTACTTACGTGTTTTTCAAGATTAACCACATCCAGTCCTCCCTCTGTCGTAAGCTCTTCACGACCTTCCGGCACGAGGGTGACTACGTCGGGTTTTATATCAGACGCTATCCCTATCATTTCATCTGTCGCGGCCATTTCCAGGGTGAGCCTTGTCTTTACTGTCTGCCTGAGCAACTTGACATCCCTGTCCTGGATATGACGGCGATCTTCCCGCAGGTGGACGACAATACCGTCAGCGCCTGCGATTTCAACTATTCCTGCAGCCGTAACAGGGTCCGGTTCTGTGATCCCCCTTGCCTGCCTGACTGTAGCTACGTGGTCAACATTGATACAGAGATCCGCCATTGTCTGCTCCTTATACAAAGCATTTAATAATGCTTGCTCTTTACGTGTCATACGTTCTGCTTCAACCTGGCCCAATTCGTGATCTTCTCCCAGAAGATGAACAACACCATGGACCAATAACGCCTCAAGCCTCTGCTCCAGGTTCATGCCCGCATTCGCCGCCTCGCGTCTTGCAGTATCTATTGATATTACCACATCACCAAGCAGATTATTTTCCGGTTGCGGGAAATTATCTCCTTGCTGCCCGAATGAAATAACATTGGTAGGGTAGGGCCTTTTTAACCAGAGCTTGTTGAGACGCGTCATCTCGGCATCATCTACAAGAAGGATACTGAGTTCTGCATCAGGTCGTCCAATAGACCTTAAGAGTATTTCAGCCGCGCGTCTGAGGCGGAGAAGCGGCAGGGATTTTGAGTGAGTTGATCTGATCAGGACCGGCACGCTGTCTTTTGCTCCCTATTTCTCAAAAAACCTTCCCACTTCAGCCTTCTACCTTCCCCCTATGCTCTTCGTCCTCATAGGCCTGGATGATCCGTCGCACAAGTCTGTGCCTTACCACATCCTGTTTGGAGAAATTGATAAAAGCTATGCCCTCTATGCCTTGCAGGATATTTCTGGCCTCGAGGAGACCTGATCCACGTTTTTCCGGAAGGTCAATCTGTGTAATATCTCCTGTAATTACGGCCTTTGAGTCGTAGCCCAACCTGGTAAGAAACATCTTCATCTGTTCAGACGTGGTATTTTGGGCCTCATCCAGGATGGTAAAGGCATCATTCAAGGTCCTGCCCCGCATGAAGGCAAGCGGAGCGACTTCAATAACTCCACGTTCCAATAGCCGCGAGACCTTTTCAAAAGAGAGCATGTCATACAGGGCGTCATAGAGTGGTCTCAGGTAAGGATTTACCTTTTCTGCAAGGTCGCCCGGCAAGAAGCCAAGCTTTTCTCCGGCTTCAACAGCCGGCCTTGCCAGAATAATTCTGGCCACCTTTTCCTTGATAAGGGCTGAGACGGCCATGGCCATGGCAAGATAGGTTTTGCCGGTTCCTGCAGGGCCAATTCCAAAGACTATGTCGTTGGTCCGTATGGCCTCAACATAAAGCTTTTGTGCAAGGCTCTTCGGCGTAATGAGCCTCTTCCCGGAACTTACGCTCAGCTTGTCAAAAAAGATATCTTTGAGATGGGCCCGTGGATCTGAACTGAGAATTTGGATAGCAAATTCCACGTCATTTGGATGGAGTGGGTAGCTTTGTTTGAGGAGTTCATAGAGCTGGGAACATGTGCGGCTCGCAAGGTCCACTCCTATGGAGTCACCGGTGATAGTGATCTGGTTTCCTTTGACGTGTATAGTAACTTTTAGGAAATCTTCAATGATCTTGAGATTTTTTCCCTGTTCACCATAAAGGCTCAAGGCCAGGGAATTGTCATCAAAGTATAATTGCTGTTGCTGATTGGAAACTTTTTTCATATATCCCCAAGTGCCCTGTCATACAATTTCCCCACACCATATTCTTTTCTCCTCAGGAATTTCTCCCATAGCGGGCCTATGATATGCATCTCAGGGCGTTCCTTTTGGACTTCAAGGGCTATCTTCATCTCCATTGTACAACCGGTGCTGTAGGTGGCATCTTTTCCTATCCACTCGGGCGGTATTTTTTTATCCATAAGTTCAAAGGCCTTTTCAATATCGTCCACTGTCTGGAACCTCCACATGTCTATCAGCCCGCTCCTCTGTACAATTTCCCACATATACATTATATCATCGGCGTCCATGCCCGGCTCGAAGTGTTCTGCCGGGTTTATCACTACTACCGCCTCCTGTTTTTTGCGAAGGTAATCCACAAACACATTTAGTATTTTCTTCGCGGTCTCCAACTGATGCGGTATGCTCCCAACAATAGCGCTGTAGAACAGGATTTTCTTACCTTGACTCTTTTTTATTTTCAGATCAATGACCAGGGCTTTGGCCTTGGCCCTCAGGGCTGCCTCTGAAAAACGTATGACCTTTGGATGACGCAGTTTCTCCCTGAGCGTGAGTGTGCCGGGTTTTTTACAAACCATGGACAGGGCATCTCTAGTGAACTGAAAGCGTGACTTGATAAAGCAATCGGCATCTTCCGCACTGCGACTGACTACCGCGTCAGCTTCTTTGAAGGCCCTGGCAAATGTTACTGACGTAAGAAGTGGATTAAAGTGCTCTTGGGTCCCATCTGAGATAACATATAATGTTTTGTCGCTTTTAAGCTTTTCCAAAAGTTCTTTTTTCGAGATGTTTGGATTAGCGATAATCTCAGCCCCTGACAGCATCTCCTGGAGATAAGGGTCTTCGAGTACGTCATCTAATGTGATTGAATCATAGTAGAAGGCCTTTTTGACAGATAATATGACGTTAATCCCTATACAGATCAAGATCCGTATCATGGCAAGATCAAGCAGTATCTCACCGGCAGAGACTCCCATCCATAACAGATACCGTTTTTCCCCGGAATGGATCCATTTTTGGAGTGTATTTTTCAGCCATATCCAGCCGGAGCCTTCTATTGGGGCCTTCATCATAGAACGGAGTGTGTCTGATGTGACTTGTTTTTCACTGGTCCAAAGCTCTGAGTAGCCGGACAAGGCTATGAGACGGCGAATTTGCAAAAGGTGTATTCCAAAGTTTACATCGTCCAGCGGGGTGTCTTCCCGCAATTCCAGCCCTTTGGGGTCATTGAATGCCTCCTTAAAGTCCTCTAACTTAAGGAGTTCGCATATTCTGCGATTTTTGGTTTCCTTGATTTGGGCCAGCGGGCGATCAATTTCGCTAACCCGGATGAATATCTGGAGCAGCCTTTTTTCAAGTCTTAATGGGAGCATCACCAGCGAGGCGGTCTCACGCCTGAACTTCATTCCCAGAAGGCTGAGCAGAAACTTTTGCTTGTAGGTATCTTTCACCACCGAGCGTACAAGCGGCTCGACACGTTCCCACACCTTTATATAGGCAAAAGTAAGGAGATCTTCCCCCTTTTTTTCTATGATAGTCTTGAAAACTTTATCAGAACAAGGGTAGTAGTAAGGCTCTTCATCCAATAATACCATAAACCTCAACTGCTCTGGTGAAGCGACTTCCTTGGGAAATACTTCGTAGGCAAGGTGGTTTTCAGTATAAAAATTCGCAATCCAGGCGTCTTTTTCAGGATCTAAACCAGAGAAGGACTCATAGGTAGGGTCCATGGGTCGGTATTAAGTGCCTCCTTAAAACATTCTTTTTTTGATAAAGATAAATACCACTGACCCGGATAATAAGAAGGACAGCCCCATTGTGAGTACAAAAGCAAAAGATGAGTCTTGAAAAGGAAGGGCGATGTTCATGCCATAGATACTTGCAACCAGTGTGGGTAACATTAGAACCATAGTCACAGCAGTCAAGAATTTCATTACTATATTAAGATTGTTGGAAATTACAGAGGCGTACGCATTCATCATTCCACTCAGGATATCACTGAAGATTTTTGCCATTTCTATAGCCTGCTGGTTTTCGATTTGGGCATCTTCCAGGATATCTTCGTTTTCTTCGTCTACAGGTAAGTAACGACCGCCCTGAAGCCTGGCCATTACTACGTCATTGGCCCTAAGACCGGTATTGAAATAAACCAAACTTTTTTCAAGGTTTAAGAGTTTCAGAAGCTCTATGTTACGGAGCGATCTGTGAAGCTCTGCCTCGTATTCATTGGTCAATTTGTCTATTAACCGAAGATGTCTTAAATAGGCATTTGCCACCCTGAGAAAAATATTAAATACAAACCGGACATGATCTTCAAGTAGACGTTTGGCCCATTTGGATTCCATGAGTCCTTCAAAGACCGGAGTTTCCTTTAGGCAAATCGTTATTACGGTTTGGCCTGTAACAATAATACCCAATGGAATGGCCTCGTAGCGGACCATATCCCCCTCATGGCGTGGGTCCGGTATCTTGATGATGATTAAAAAATGACTTTCCTCCCGTTCTATCCGGGAGGTCTCTTCCTCATCGAGCGGATATTTCAAGAACTCCGGGAGTATCCCCAGTTCCTTCTGGACCCTGTCCAGTTCCTCAGGGGTAGGAGCTACCAGATTTATCCAGCTGCCCTTGTTGATATCAGAGCAACGCTCTACACCTTCACTATTTGGCCGAAAAACAGTAAGCACTTGAAATTACACTCTTCCTCAAAAGTGGTAAGATAGAACTCTAATCTTAAATTCTAATGACCTTACCGACTAATCTATTAAAACTCAATTTAAAAACAACTTAACTATTCAGGTTGAAGACTGAAGTACTTCAACTCACTTCCTTTTTTAAATCCCTTGGGGTTTTATTCCCAGCCGCTTGCGGCGATAAAAAACTGTCCTTTGAGGGATACCCCGTCCGCTTGCGGCGGGGTAGTTCATTTTCAAAATTTAGAATTCAAAATTGTGTCTGAACGGTTTTTTCGTTCAGACACAATTTATCGGTTATCTCTGACATGAGAGCCGGTCGTTTTTTAACAATAGACATAGGGACAGTCAAGAGAGCTTCACGCAAAATTCATGAGTTTTGCAAAAGTCTGAGGAGTAAGGGCATTCTGCAGCACCCTGTAAACGCTTACAATTCGGTGGGTTGCGGTAAAACGAGCGTTGTAACTCCGTGAACGGTTTTCATTTCGTCAGTAATGCCACAGATTCAATATGCCAGGTGTGGGGAAACATATCCACGGGCTGAATCTTTTCGATTTTGTAACCATGTGCCACAAGCTGTTCAATATCTCTGGCTTGAGTGGATGGATTGCAGGAAACATAAATAATCTTTGGAGCGCCCAAGTTCACCATCTCCTTGAGAAATTTCGGATGGATTCCAGCTCTCGGCGGATCAATCACAACAATATCGGGAGGCGGTAAGGATTGAATCAATTCCTGATTCGTTTGAAGAAATTTATCTAAATTTGCTTCAAAAAATTCGCAGTTATTAATGTTATTTTTTTTTGTATTTTTATTAGCATTTTTTACTGCTGCAGAAATAACTTCAAAGCCATAGACCTTTTTAGCAACATCTGCCAGGAACAAGGCAATTGACCCTGTTCCTGAATAAAAGTCCCAAATAACCGGTTTATTCGTTCCCAAGGCGAAATCTCTGACAACACCATACAATTGTTCCGCACCTTTTGTATTTGTCTGGAAAAATGCATTGGCAGAAATTTCATACTGAATGCCGCCGATTGTATCGTGAATAACAGAATTTCCGTAAAGTAGAATTTCTTTGCCGCCCTGGGAAGTTTGACCTTTTGATTTTGTAATATTATTTACTACGGAAGTAATTTCCGGATAATGTGCAGCCAGATCATCAATCAAAGGTTTTAATATTTCTTTTCCATTCTCTCGAGTAATAAAATTGACCATTATCTCATTGGTATGAGCCCCTTCGCGGATCATAATGTTGCGAAGAAATCCTGTGTGATGTCTCGGATTATCCAAAGTAATTTTATTTTCCAGCATCCATTTACGGATATCCGCAAATATTTTATTTCGAGTATCATTTTGTAAAAGGCATTTTTCCACGTCTAAAATTTTATCAAATCGCCTGGGAGCATGCAGACCAATTGCAAAATCTTTTGGCGTTTCAGGATCATTCTCTTTCATCAACCATCGATTATCTCCGGCGGAAAATTCCATTTTATTTCTGTAGCCCCAGATTTCCGGCGACGCTAAAGGTTCCAAAATCTTTACGGGTGTCAAGTTTGTTAAATGTGTGTAAATATCTTCAATTTGCTGTTTTTTTATTTTTAACTGTGCTGAATATTGAAGATTTTGAAAAGTACAACCACCGCAATCATTAAAATATATACATTTGGGATCTATATAATCCGGACTTTGAGTAATAATTTCTTCAATAATCGCTTCAGCAAATGAAGGCTTTTTTTTAATAATTTTTACTTTCAGATGCTGACCGGGAAGCGCATCTCTGACAAAAATTACAAAATTATCAAGTCGGGCAATTCCTCTCCCGCCATAAGCCACTGAATCAACAGTAACGGTAATAGATTGTTTTTTTTTAATATTTATTTGTGCGGTATCCATTTTTTTGATTATAACGGATTATTGAGAAGGATGCCGATTATTTCTGGATTAGTGATTACGGATATTATAAGGTACATTTTTCCAGGACTTCCGGTCCTCTGACATGTGGCCCTCACTTGCGGCTATATAGCGCTGGAGGAATAGCCGTCAAATGCAAGGCGTGGTTCGGACGAAATCATCATTCTTTGCTTCGGCAATTCGTCTCCTTTTCCTAAATCGTGCTGTGGATTTTTTGTCAAAAAAATGAATCTTGACAATTACCGTGAAGCAGGTCATAAGTATAAATATCTGTAGGTTACATAATTTCTATCTAACTTTTTTTGTAACCGTTCACAGGGCACCGCATCTGCTTTGTTGCCGGGCACTTGAAGTACAGGGAGTACGTCTGCGTACCCGTCGCCTCGCATCTGCAGCACCCTGTAGCTTACAGTTCGATAGGTGCGGTAAATGGGCGTTGTAATCCCGTGAATGGATGCGACATATTTGCCTGAAGGAAAAACAAAACATGCATCAACCTTTTGCCATAAAACAAACTGCTGATTTAGTTCTATGGTGGTGGCTGTGGTACAGAGGAATGGTGTGCGTCTACTCCTTTTAGGCTAAATTTTAAAGGCAAACTCAAAAGGCCGTGGACACGCAAAGGTGTTCACGGCTTTTTTTATTTTGGCTCATGGGATTAAAATAAATTATAGGTAACCGTTCAAGGGTCAAGAAAAATAAACATCGAACATCGAACGTCCAACATCGAATGTTGAATGGAAAAAAAGGACAAGATATCATGATTACTCCGGATCTGACCCAGTTCAAATCGTTGGCTAAAGATGCGAATATCATACCAATATGGAAAGAAATAGCAGTTGACTTTGATACGCCTGTATCTCTGTTCGCAAAGCTTGGAGAAAATAGTTATTCATTCCTGCTGGAAAGCCTTGAAGGCGGAGAGAAGTGGGGAAGATACAGCTTTATCGGATTCAAACCCTTTCTGATCTTCGGTTGTAAGGGGAATGATATTTTTACGGAGATTGAAGGCAAGCGTGAAAATATTACTGCCGCTGATCCGCTTGCTGCCCTCAGAGAAATAATGGCACGCTTTTCACCGGCAGAGGTCCCTGGTCTTCCTCGATTCTACGGAGGGGCTGTTGGATATATGGGATATGACATGGTTCGCTTCATGGAACGTCTGCCGGAGAATCTTTCAGACTCTGCAGGGTTTAATGACGCAATATTTATGTTTCCAGAGATCCTACTTGCCTATGACAATATCAAGCAGACTCTTAAGATCATTGTCTGCCTCCGGGTAGAACCTGAAGACAACGCAGAATCCGTATATATAAGAGGGAAAAAAGCTATAGAAGACGTGACCCATCGCATTCGACACGGATTGGGTTACCCCGCCCCGCCTGCAAATCCTGTCCCCGCCACCAGCCTCAGCCCGGAGGTCCCCCAGGAGCGATTTGAGGACATTGTCCGCAGGGCAAAGGAATACATCCGGGCCGGAGACATAATCCAGGTAGTGCTTTCTCAACGGTTCTCCGGGAAAAATTCTATCCCTACGTTTAATCTGTACCGTGCCCTTAGAAGGATAAATCCATCACCTTATCTTTATTACCTGCATCTGGAAGACGAGGTGCTCATTGGTTCTTCACCTGAGATTTTAGTCAGGCTGACAGGCAACAAAATTGATGTGAGGCCTATTGCAGGCACCAGACCAAGGGGTAAAGATCAAGAGGGGGACATACGCTTTGAAAAGGAACTTCTCGCTGACCCGAAAGAAAGGGCGGAACACCTGATGCTGCTTGACCTTGGGAGAAATGATGCCGGCAGAGTTTCCAAGATGGGGAGCGTAAAGATTGAGGATCTGATGACTGTGGAACGTTATTCCCACGTCATGCATATTGTCACAGGTGTTACAGGGGAATTAATGGATGGAAAAGACATGTTTGACGTACTACAGGCCTGTTTTCCCGCAGGTACTGTGTCAGGCGCGCCCAAGATCAGGGCCATGGAAATAATAGAGGAGCTTGAACATGCCCGGCGGGGACCGTATGCCGGTGCTGTAGGCTACTTCGGTTTTTCAGGCAATATGGATTTGGCCATCACCATTCGCACGCTCTGCCAGAAAAAGGATATGCTTTACCTCCAGGCTGGAGCCGGTATAGTTGCTGACTCAGATCCCACTTTTGAATGGGAGGAGACCATCAGCAAGGGGCAGGCTCTTATGCGGGCCATCCACGTCGCCCATGAGGAATTATCACAATGCTTATAGTTATCGACAACTACGACTCCTTTACTTACAACTTGGTTCAGGCCCTGGGAATGCTGGGGGCGGATATTAAGGTGGTAAGAAATGATAAGGCCACTGTGGAAGAGATAGCCTCCTGGAAACCAAACCACCTCCTTGTCTCTCCCGGTCCTTGCACACCCAATGAGGCAGGCATCTCAGTGGCTGCCATACGTCACTTTGCCGGAAAGATCCCGGTCCTGGGTGTGTGCCTCGGCCACCAATCCATCGGTGTTGCCTTTGGAGGCAAGATGGTCAGGGCGGGAAGGCTTATGCACGGCAAGACATCAATGATCACACACGATGGAAAGGGTGTATATCGCGGTCTGCCGAATCCATTCGAGGCAATGAGGTATCATTCTCTCCTTGTAGATGAGGCAACCCTTCCGGACTGTCTCGTAGTTACTGCACGGTCGGAGCAGGACGAGCTCATGGGTTTCAGGCACAGAAAATTTTCGGTGGAGGGAGTGCAATTTCACCCGGAATCCATCATGACTCCAGAAGGGAACAATCTTCTCAGGAATTTTCTGGAAACCAGAGTACAGGATTAAAGGATTAGAGTAAACGCTAAGTTATTTTTGTCCAGAGGGACTAAATAAAAAAATGAACATCGAACATCGAACGTTGAATGGGAAAAAATAAAGAAACAGAACATGAGTTCAGAGGTTCAGGGTTCAAGAAAAGAATAAACATCAAATGTTGAATATTGGGTGGTTGTTTTTTTATTCGATGTTGGACGTTCATCTTTTATAATAAAGCGCTTATGGGGATTATAGGGGCATGGATATATTAAAAAAGGCCATTTCTGATGTTGTCAGCAGGAAAGATCTCAGCCAGGCTGAGATATCGTCAGTTATGGAAATAATTATGGAGGGTGAGGCGACACCTGCCCAGATCGGCGCTCTCCTCACGGGCCTGAGGATGAAGGGCGAGACTGTAGATGAAATAGCTGGCGCGGCCGAGGTCATGAGGAAAAAGGCCCTTCATATCCATATAAACTTATTCCATGGAGAACCGCTTGTTGATACCTGCGGGACCGGAGGCGATGGGGCCCAGACCTTCAATGTGTCAACAACAGCCGCTTTTGTGATCGCAGGGGCCGGCGTCAAAGTCGCAAAGCACGGCAACCGTTCCGTGTCCAGCAGGTCAGGGAGTGCGGATGTGCTTGAGGCCTTGGGTGTAAACCTGGCCCTGTCATCGGAGGACGTGGCAAGGGCAGTAGAGACCATAGGTATGGGTTTTATGTTCGCTCCTGCCCTTCATCCTGCCATGAAATACGCCATAGGACCGAGACGGGAGATAGGCATCCGCACTATATTCAATGTGCTGGGGCCACTTACAAATCCCGCATGGGCAAATGTGCAGGTGCTCGGGGTCTACGACCCCATGCTTACAAGGCCTCTTGCAGAGGTCCTCGGGCGCCTCGGCAGTAAAAGGGCCTGGGTAGTACACGGAGAAGGAGGGCTGGACGAACTCAGCCTTATGGGTAAGAGTGTTGTGGCCCAGTGGGACAAGAATGAAGTAAGTGAATTCGTGATCAGACCGAAAGATGCAGGGCTTAAGCCATGCAAAATCGAAGATCTGAAAGGCGGAGACGCAGGAGAAAACGCCGAAATATTAAAAGGAATTCTCTCAGGGAAAACAGGGCCAAAAAGGGACATGGTACTCCTTAACGCCGGGGCAGCCATATTTCTTGCAGACAGGGCGAAATCTCTGAGAGAAGGAGTGCCCCTGGCTGCCGAGAGCATAGATTCAATGGAAGCCATGAAAAAACTTGAGGCCCTGAAAGCCTTCAGTATGAGATAATACAATGAGCATTTTGGATACAATAATCGCCCACAAGAGGGCGGAATTAAAAGAAAGGCATCGAAAAGGGCTTATCCCTCCGGAACATGAAGTTTCTTCTCCGAGGGGATTTCGAAAGGCCCTGGTTTCCGATCCGGGGGTCTCGATAATCGCAGAGGTCAAAAAGGCATCTCCTTCAAAAGGGCTTTTGTGCCCAAATTTCGATCAGGTAAGCATTGCAGAAGATTACCAGGCAGGAGGGGCAAGGGCTGTATCAGTACTGACCGACGAAAAATTCTTTCAGGGAAAGCTGGAATTTCTTCCTCAAATACGTAGGGAGATTGACCTTCCACTCCTCAGAAAAGATTTTATCATAGACCATCTTCAGGTTGAAGAGGCCAGGCTCTGGGGGGCGGATGCAGTACTCCTTATTGTAGCCGTCCTTGATGACAGCATGCTTTCAGAACTCATGGCCCACACAAGAGAAAATGGAATTGATACTCTGATGGAAGTCCATAACGAACATGAGATGGAAAGGGCACTTGCTGCAAACGCTGATCTTGTCGGGGTGAATAATCGTAATCTTGAGGATTTTAGCGTATCTCTTGAAACCACTTTCCGGATAAGAAAGGCCCTGCCCTCGGAAGTACCCTTGATAAGTGAAAGCGGGATCTCAACCCCTGATGATATAAAGAGGCTCCTTGATGCAGGGATTACTGCGGCACTCATAGGAGAGGCCCTGGTAAAGGCCGAAGATCGCATCACTTCTCTTGCCGCCCTCGTTGAAGCAGGGAGGGCCTAGGAATTGGGTGATTTGGTGATTTGGTGATTTATGGTAAAAATAAAAGTTTGCGGTCTTACTGATCCTTTGGAGGCGAAAGCAGTGGCGGAGGCCGGAGCCGACGCCATAGGACTGGTCTTTGCCAAGAGTCCCAGAAAAATAGATCCGAACATGGCCAGAGAGATTATTCAAAATCTGCCGCCAATGGTCCAGACAGTCGGGGTCTTTGTCGATGAGTCTTCTGAAAAAATAAGGCAGATAGTGGATTATTGTGGCCTGGACCTGGTGCAATTGCATGGTGAGGAGACCCCGGAGGCTTGCAAGGACCTTGCCCCCAGGGCCATAAAGGCATGGCAAATAAGGACCATGGCCGATATTCAGGCCCTTTTGCCATATCAGGAGGTTGTGAAAGCCTTCCTGCTTGATGCGTGGTCCCCGGGCGCCCATGGCGGAACAGGTGAGACCTTTGACTGGTCCATAGCGATTGAGGCGAAAAAAGTCCTCTCAAGGCCTATTATTCTCGCAGGTGGCCTGAAACCGGAAAACGTTGCCCAGGCAGTAAAACAGGTCCGGCCCTGGGGAGTGGATGTAAGCTCGGGTGTAGAGAATGCCCCCGGGAAAAAAAATATAGACCTGGTAGCTGATTTCATACGCAGAGCCATGGTGGATTAGAATCATTCAGTCATTGTCACGGGAGGAATAGTGAATAAATCAACCAATCACCAAATCACCCAATCACCAAATCACCAAATTCTTAAATCACCAGATAATTCAGGCCGCTTTGGTCTCTATGGAGGCCGCTTTGTGCCGGAGACACTTATGCCTGCCATTATGGAGCTGGATTCCGCATACAGGGAGGCCAGACAGGATGCCGGTTTTAAGAAGGAACTCAATCATATCCTCAAGCATTACGTGGGCCGTCCTACACCGCTTTACGAGGCAAAAGGTCTGCAAGAGGCCGTAGGCGGCGACATAAGGGTGTTTCTTAAGCGGGAAGATCTCGCCCACACCGGGGCGCATAAGATCAACAACACTATCGCCCAAGTGCTCCTGGCAAAACGCATGGGGAAGACAAGGATCATAGCGGAGACCGGCGCAGGACAACACGGTGTGGCAACTGCAACTGCGGCTGCCTTGATGGGCCTGGAGTGTGAAGTTTACATGGGCCGCAAGGACATGGTTCGCCAGTCCATGAACGTCTTTCGCATGGAACTCACCGGGGCAAAGGTCATCCCTGTGCTCTCAGGGACACAGACCCTTAAGGACGCAATAAATGAGACAATACGGGACTGGGTCACTAATGTTGGGAACACATACTATGTCATAGGCTCTGTGGTGGGTCCCCACCCATATCCAATGATGGTCCGGAATTTTCAGTGCGTAATCGGAAGGGAGACACGGAGGCAGATCAGGCAGCTTGCCGGATGCCTGCCGGACGTGGTGATGGCCTGCGTTGGCGGCGGGAGCAACGCCATGGGGATATTCTATCCATTCATTAAGGATCAGGGAATACGACTGATAGGAGTTGAAGCAGCAGGAAAAGGTGTTGAAACAGATTTTCACTCTGCCACCCTGTCTGTCGGCAGCCCCGGCGTGCTCCACGGCGCTATGAGCTATCTATTGCAGGACCATTGGGGCCAGATAAAGGGTGCCCACTCACTGGCCCCCGGCCTTGACTATCCCGGTGTGGGGCCGGAGCACAGCGTCTTTAAGGATTCAGGCAGGGTCGAGTATGTAGCAGTTGATGATGAACAGGCACTTGAGGCATTCAGGCTGCTTTCAGAGACGGATGGAATCATACCTGCCCTGGAAAGCGCTCATGCCGTTGCTTACCTGAAGGAGCTTGCCCCCTCTCTTCCCAAAGGGAGCATTGTGGTGATTAATCTCTCAGGAAGGGGAGACAAAGATGTCTCAATAGTTGCGGAATTGATCAAGGGGAGGGCAGACAAATGAACCTAATAGACCGTATGTTTTCACAGCTCAAAAAAAGGAAAGAAGCAGCGCTTATCCCGTTCATAACCACCGGAGATCCGGACATTGCCATCACAGAGGCGTTGATACTGGAGATGGACCGACAGGGTGCAGACCTTATAGAGCTTGGTCTCCCTTTCTCAGATCCCCTGGCAGACGGCCCGACTATCCAGGCTTCAAGCCAGAGGGCCCTTCGCCACAACATAAACGCAAAGGATTTATTTGGGCTGGTTGAAAAGGTCCGAAAAAAGACAGATATCCCATTGGTCCTTATGGGCTACTACAACCCTTTACTCCAATATGGCCTTTCTGCCTTTGCAAAAGACGCGGCAACCGCCGGTCTTGACGGTACCATAGTCCCTGACCTGCCCCTGGAGGAGGCCAAAGACTGGATGGCAGCCGCAAAACCCCAGGGGCTTGCCAATATCCTGCTTGTGGCCCCGAACACCCCGGCAGATCGAGTCAGGAAGATTGCCAGGGCCACCCAGGGCTTCTTGTACTATGTTTCCGTAACCGGTATTACCGGTGCAAGGACCGAACTCCCCACTGAGCTGTCTCAGGGCCTTAACGGAATCAAACAGCTCACCAACAAACCGGTGGCAGTGGGCTTCGGGATCTCCAGACCTGACCAGGTATCCATGCTCTCCGCTGTAACAGACGGGATTATTGTTGGAAGCGCCATTGTAAAACTGATTGAGGCCCACACTATCAAAAAGGGCAATGATCTTAAGGCCGGGCCTGACCTGGTCAAAAAGGTGGGAGAATTCATTGGGGAACTGAAAAAAGCTACAAAAACGGGATATTGACAAAAGATATATTTGGCTCCTCGCTGTTTTAAGTGGGTAAAGCTTGATTTACCTCATTGGTGGAAAACTTAATTTTAGGTTACCCACCTGAAACAGCGAGGAGCCAAATATATCCTAAATTGAGCGATTAGCCTTTAGCGGTTAGCGATTAGTTTAATGATTACAGGATGTTTTACTATTACAAATTTTCACCCTGTTGAATCCCCAAAGGGGGCAGCGAAGCTGCATTCAACAGGGTGAACCCGTTGGGTGCTATTTCTAATTAACGTAATGCCTTGATTTTTCAAAGCTAAACGCACAGGTTGAAATAAGTTGGAAAATATTGCGCTTAGATTAGATTCGGTCGAGCCGATTAAGCAATGAGATTTGCAGTCCACCAACTGACTTTTATGCCATGGCCAGGCCTGATTCACAAGGCCCTGCAAGTGGACACATTGGTGTTCCTGGATCAGGTCCAGTATCCAAGGGGATTTTCATGGATTAACCGGAATCGCTTAAAGGGCATGAGCGGACCGGTTTGGTTCACCATCCCGGTGATCAAAAAGGGACAGGGCCTCCAGTCCATTGACCAGGTTCGTGTCCTGAATGACCCACGCTGGCGGCGCAAACACCTCATGACCCTGGAGCATTGCTACAAGAACGCCCCGTTCTTCCAGGAACACTTTGCCTTTTTCGAGCAGCTCTACACCAGAGCGCCTGAAAAGTTGCTTCACTGGAACCTGGCTGGCATTGATCATATTTTTGGCTCATTTGACCTGCCCGGCTCTTACTTGTTTCAGTCAGAGATAGGCGCCAAGGCCAAGGGAACGGGCCTGCTGATTGCCATTGCCGAAAGACTGGGCGCAAATGAACTCGTGGTCCCCAGGGCAGGGAAGGGGAGGATTGACACCGCCCTGCTGAAGGAGGCAGGGGTTACTGTCCAGTGGCTGGACTATCAGAGGCCTGTTTATCCCCAGCTCTGGGGAGAATTCATCAAGGATCTGTCGGCCATGGATCTTCTCTTTAACTGCGGCCCATACAGCAGGAGGATCCTGTAACGGGCCCAGAAGCAGGGTGGGGTAGTGATACAGGTTAATGGCCCCCAGAGATGAAATCAAAGCAGACTGTACGGATCTACATCCACTTCCATTCTTACACCGGATGGTACCATGTCTGCTTTTCTTGATAGAAGATCGGTGCAAAGCGTCCTTAGATTTGAAAGCGATGAGGACTTTAAGAGTATCTGCCATCGATAACGGTCTTTGATCTTTGCTCTGGGTGCCGGAGCGGGCCCCAGGACCTCAACTTGAGATCCACCGGTACTCTTGATACCTTTTGCGAGATTTTTTGCCAATCTTGCCATATTGCCGGTAGTGTCGCAGACTTGGGTCTTTTTCCGGCCTGAGAAGCGAAGATTAATCAATCGTCCAAAAGGCGGATATCCCAAGGCCTTTCTAAACTTCGATTCCTTTTCATAAAAGGCATTAAAGTCATGGGTAGTCGCGCAGTCCAGGACATAGTGATCAGGCAACCACGTCTGAATTAAGACCCGGCCGGGCCGTTCTCCGCGTCCTGCCCTGCCAGCCACCTGGGCAAGGAGCTGGAAAGTCCTCTCAGTTGCATGATATTCGGGAAAATTCAGGGATAAATCCGCGCACAATATGCCTACTAGGGTAAGGCCGGGGAAGTCATGACCTTTGGTGATCATCTGGGTACCCACAAGTATGTCAAGACGCCCTTTCCGGAAATCAAGTATAACCTCCTCCATGTGCTTTCGGACTCGTGCTGTATCCCGGTCCAGCCGTGCGATTCTGGCACCGGGGAAGATTTCCTCAAGGTCGGCTGCAATTCTTTCAGTGCCATAACCAAAAGTTTTGACCGCCTGCCCCTTGCATTGCGGGCAGACAGGCAGGGCAGCCAATTCCATCCCGCAGTAGTGGCAGCGAAGCACTCCGTCTTTTTTGCTTTTCGACCTTTTATCTCCACGATGCCACGTAAGCGTGACTTCACAGTGGGGGCACCTGAACACATGCCCGCAATCAGGACAAAAAATATAGGTTGCAAAACCCCGCCTGTTAAGAAACAGCAGGACCTGCTCTCCTCTTGCTAATGTATCCCTTGTCGCCTTTTCAAGTTCTTTAGAGAGCCATTCAGGTCTTGCTGACTCCAGTTTATGATGTTGATCCTTTTTCTCTTTTTTTCTGCGATCTACCACTACCACCTCGGGAAGAGATCGCTCGGCCACTCGTTTTTTCATAGTAACCAACTGATATTTGCCCGAGAGGGAGTTCTTGAAACTTGATATAGACGGAGTGGCAGATCCCAGAATCACTGTTGCCTCTGACATCCGGCCACGTAACAGGGCCATATCCCTTGCCTGATACCGGAATTTTTCAGACTGCTTGTACGAGGGATCGTGCTCCTCGTCCACTACAATAAGACCAATATCAGATAAGGGGGCAAAAATGGCGGATCGGGTCCCAATAACTATTTTGCTCTTTCCTTTTTTTATCCTGAACCACTGATTACGCCTCTGGGCCTCTGTCAGGCCGCTGTGAAGCACTGTCACCTCCTCACCGAACCTGGAGACAAACCACCCCACGGCCTGGGTAGTCATGGCGATCTCAGGCACCAGCACCAACACGTTGCGGCCTTGTCTGACACACTCTTTAGCGGCCCGAAGATAGACCTCCGTCTTTCCGCTGCCGGTTACTCCGTGCACAAGTATTGGGTGATAGGCCCTGGTAGCAAGGGCATCACAAATGGCATTAAATACTATTCCCTGCTCTTCGGTGAGCTGCAAGGGAACCTCGGTTGACCAGGGCGAAAACTCCGGCCGGCAGTCCCTGCTCTTTGGCAAACCGTTACTAATTTGGGATATGCGTCGATTCCGGGCGGATAAAAGCCCCGGTGGCAAGGCCTCTGCCATTACCTGTCCTATGGGATAAAAATAATATGATGAGGTCCATTCAAGAAAACTGATAAGGGATTCAGGTAAGAGGGATCCTTGGTCAAGTATCCTTGTGACCTTTTTTAAATTCACAGAGGGTGGCTTTTTTGCAGGGGTCCCCCATGCCACCCCGACCATGTTCCTGCGACCTACAGGAACCAGGACCCTGGAACCTTTAGCGGGGGGAAAAGTATGTCCTGACAAGATGTAGGTAAGGGCCGTGTATATGGGCAGAGGTACTACAACATCTAACAGTTGATTGCAGCCGGGGGAATTAAGCTCAACAGGTGTTTCGTCTCTCGCCTGAGAAGAACATTCCTCAATCATCCAGATTAGCGACCAGTTTCTTCAGGTATTCCTTAAATTTTCCACCAAGATCCGGATGTGCAAGGGCGTAATTCACAGTAGCCTGGAGGTATCCCATTTTGTCTCCGGCGTCATATCTGTTGCCTTTGAACTCATAAGCATAGAGTCCCTGTTCTTTTCGTAGACAGTCCAGGGCGTCTGTCAGCTGGATTTCACCGCCTACCCCTGGAAGGGTCCTGTGAAGGCAACCATATATCTCAGGCCTTAATACATACCGGCCAATTATGGCAAGATTGGACTTAGAAGTACCAGGCGCAGGCTTTTCAATAAGTCTGTGTACCTTGTAAATTCCTTCTGCCACTTCTTCACCCTCTATGATCCCATATCTGTGAGTTTCCTCCAAAGGGACCTTTTGTACTGCGACAACGGATTCCTGGAATTCTTTAAAGACCTTTAGCATCTGGAAAACACACGGGACCTTGGCATCTACCATGTCGTCGCCAAGCACAACTACAAATGGCTCATTGCAGATTACCGGTTCTGTGACTTTTACAGCGTGTCCAAGGCCTAGAGGTTCTTTCTGGCGGACTGAAACTATCTCGATTAAATTGGATATGTGACGAATCTCCCTGAGAAGATCCATCTTACCCTTCTGGGCTAAAAAAGTCTCGAGTTCAAAGGAGTAATCAAAATGATTTTCAATGGCTGACTTCCCGGAGGCAGTTACCAGAACTATTTCATTTATGCCGGATGCAACTATCTCTTCCACAATATACTGAATGGTTGGCCGATCCACTACGGTCAGCATTTCTTTGGGAATGGCCTTTGTGGCAGGCAAAAATCTTGTTCCAAGGCCCGCCACCGGGACCACGGCCTTTCTAACATCCATCATTATTCTCCCGAGGTATTCAACGTGATAGTAACTGCTGTTATTTTTCTGAGGCCATGGCCAGCCTGGAATTTACAACCACCCAGTTAACTCTTGCCAGCCACGCATCCAGATAGGCCAGAGGTTGCCCTATAAAATCCAGTACGTATGCATGCTCAGCCATATCCACAACCAGCAATGGTTCAAGCCCCAAGGGCCATTCTGAGTCATTGTCCAGTCCAAAAATTACCAGTCGCTTTGATTGATTATCCCACCCAAGTATACCCCAAGCCCTCACTGCCATAGCAGTGGCCCTGAATTTTACCCACCACTGATCAAAAGAACCAAATGATTTTTCCAGGGCCTTACCGATTTTTTGGCCAGGCTTAATGCTCTTGGGTGTCAATGCGTCGAAATACAATTCATGAAGTCTGACTGCGTTGTGTAACTCGATCCAGGACAGGACATGGTTGCGCCATTTGCCGGCAAGGGGATCTGCCAAAGCAAGATCAATTGTCCGATTTTGTGATTCCACTTCGGACAATTCCTGGCGATATCTTTCAAAAAGGGCCAGATGTTCCCGAATAATCGTTGCCGAGAATCCCTCAAGTGCTCCAATCAAACCCCTGTATTTTTTGATATCCGGAATAGCTACTTTTTGCCCAACCTTTGCTATCCCCGCTGACGGCCCTTCGGCTGTGGCTTCTGAAAGGCCGGTTACCATGATGGCGGCACCGGCTAATCCTTGTAAAAAGCTACGACGGTCAAGGTTATGTTCGTCCATTATGTACCTTTTTTTATGACTTGTGCGATTAGCTATTAGCCGTTAGGCTTTAGCTTAACAGTCCATTTTTATACAAAATTTTACCTAATAGCTAATAGCTAATAGCTGGCATCCGTCTATGTTGAAAAAGTGTAAACTACAAAATGAAGGATGCCAATTAGTTTAACTGAAGAAGCCACAAATTCAAGAGCAGGTACTTGTTGAAGTGCCTATACCTCCTTCTCCACCTTGGCCTTGCACTCAAAAAAGACCTTGTAAACTATTTTTTTGGCGTCAAGAGCCGGGGAGAGAATTTCGGGAAGATTTCCTAGGTCAGAAGGACTTATTGTTAAATCCGCTCCCATTGAAAAGGCCTGCATGGAGTCAAGGCGATTTCCTTTCGGATGGACATAAACCACGAGGATTTTTCTACGCATATCCATCAGAAGAGAGTTTATATATTCCTGAATATTGGCAAGATCGTCTTCTGGCTCAGGCCCATTTTGGTATAAAATAATCAGGTTATATATGTGATATCTAAATTTGGACCTGATATCATACTGTTGATTGATCAGCCTCACCTCATACCCCAAGCCGGTCAGTTCATTCTGCAATAGTTCCCTTTCCCTGGACTCAGGACAATAGACAAGTGCTGTTTTGGTGCCTGGCTCAAAAGATTCAAAGCCTTGAGATTCGGTAGTAACTGACCCTCTACCTGTCAACAAGGGAATTTCCTTGGAAGGGGCCTCGATCTTTATTCGCTCTTTACAATTTGGACAGGTAAAATACGCTACGCCATCTGACGGCAACTTTTCTTCAGCTATTTTGTAATGTTTGTTACAGCCGGTACAAATTACATCCACCTCACGATCTCCTATGCTCAAAAAAGATCCTTGGGTTTTTATTCCCAATCAGAATTTATGCTCAATCCATCGATATCTGATGTCTTCTCACCTCTCCTGCTCTTGACCTGATCTATTCCCTGACGCACGCTTGCCCGACTGCTGGCATATGCCAATGATATCTCTTCGTCGATAAGGCCTTGTTCGAAAAGTCGAACAATATGCTGTTCGAAAGTCTGCATATTATACGCCTGACCATTTTTTATGATCTCGTAAAATGTCTTGTCCTCGCTTTCTCCATTTATGATAGAGTCCTTAACACGAATGTTATTCTGCATTATCTCAAAGATGGCTACCCTTCCTCCCTTTATTTTGGGCGGCAGTCTTTGCCCAACCACCCAGCGCAAAGAATTTGCCAGGCGGGACCTGACTTGGCGTTCTTCCTGTGTTGAGTACATTCCCAGGATACGATTAATGGTGTGGCCTGCACTTGTCGTGTGGAGAGTACTGAATACAAGATGACCTGTCTCTGCTGCGTTGAGGGCCACATCCACTGTCTCTCTGTCACGAATTTCTCCAACCAGTATTATGTGTGGTGCTTGGCGCAGGGCCGCTCTCAATCCGCTGGCGAATGCATCAAAGTCTTTGCCAAGTTCCCTCTGATTAAAAGTGGCTTTTTTGTGAATATGGACAAATTCAATAGGGTCCTCCAGGGTAATTACATGGAGTTGCTCTGTCCTGTTAACCTCATCCAAAACGGCGGCAATTGACGTGGTCTTGCCGGTTCCGGTGGCGCCGGTAAAGAATATTATTCCATTTTTTTCTTTGGCCATTGCCTTGAAGCAATCCGGCAATTTAAGATCCTCAACAGTAGGGACCTTGCTCTCCAACTTGCGCATTACAATGCTATAGACCCCTCGTTGGGAAAACACATTTACACGAAACCTCGGGCCGTCACGCAAATCGTAGGAAAGGTCGCATGAGCCGTGACGAAACAGGTCTGCCAAAAGGCGCCTGTCATCATTTATTAGACCCAGGGCGAGCTGCTCTGTCTGAAAGGGAATCAGATGATTGGTGGCAAAATCCATCACAACAGTCTGAAGCTTACCATCTGCTGCTACTTGACATGGCCTACCGACTGTAAAATTCAAATCAGATATCCTTGGATGGGCATCAAGCATACCGATTAGAATTCGAACCAGGTCTGCCCGTTTCATCTCAACTAACCTCTGTGAAGTCTGCAGGCGCGTTTTTGGCAAAAGGTTTAAACTTCGCCTTGTCAACACACTTGTTATAGGCCTCGTCCGGATCTATCCATCCCTTTTGCATCAGTTCCATTATGGCATCGTCCAAGGTCTTCATGCCAAATTTTTTGCCTGTCTGCATGGATGAAGGGATCTGATAGGTCTTTCCCTCGCGGATAAGATTTCTCACAGCCGGAGTGGCAACTAAAATCTCAAAGGCAACACATCTCCCCTTTATATCAATCCGCTTGAACATGGTTTGCGATATCACAGCCCTCAAGGCATCAGCAAGGGTCGCCCTGATCTGGGGCTGCTGCTGGCTAGGAAAGATCTCAATGATTCTGTCAACAGTCTTTGGTGCGCTGATGGTGTGCAAAGTGCCCATGACCAGGTGACCTGTCATTGCCGCCTCAATGGCCAGAGAAATTGTTTCCAGATCTCTTAATTCACCCACCATAATTATGTCAGGGTCCTCACGAAGTGCCCCTCTCAGAGCTGCACTAAAGGATTTGGTATGGGAACCCACCTCTCTGTGATTTACAAGACACCCTTTGCTTTGGTGGACAAACTCAATAGGGTCTTCTACGGTGATAATGTGATCCTTACGATTGCGGTTGGCATGATCTATGATTGCGGCAAGGGTGGTGGATTTTCCACTTCCGGTTGGCCCTGTAACCAGGACCAGACCCCTAGGAAGCATCGATAGCTTTGTCATGATATTCGGGAGTTCTAGCTGTTCAGCGGTCAATATCTTATTTGGGATTTCCCTGAATACAGCGCCGATGCCGTTTTTTTGCATGAAAAAGTTGACCCTGTATCTGGCAAGGCCTGGAATTTCATATCCAAAGTCAACATCTCCGGTTTCTTCAAAGACCTTGATTTTATTCTCAGGGGTAATTTCATAGAGCATTGCCTTTAATTCATCATTTTCCATTATTTTGTATTTTATACGTTGAAGGTCGCCTCTAATGCGAAGAATGGGAGGAGAACCCGATGTCAGATGGAGATCAGATGCCCCTTGTTCATGCATTAATTTGAAAAAAGCGTCTATCTTGGCCATAGTAACAAGTGTACCTCCCGGCGAAATATTACAAGCTTATTTATCTGAGGCTTTGACTACTTTATCGGCCTAATGTGTTAAAAGACTTAAATGAAAGGTAACCCTTGATCGTCTGTCCCTTGGAAGCTATACTGTTTTTATCGAAACTGGAAATTAGAAATCAGACACTAGGTAACGCATCCATATCTTTGTATCTTTTCCAATTTCCAATTTCAAGTTTCACTGCCAAAATACAAGATTAACAATATGATTTTTATTGAATCATCCATTATTCGACTTAAAGATGTTTCCAAAAGATATCCCCCGGATAATGTTGTCTTTTCCGGCATTGATCTGGAGATCGAAAAGGGTGAATTCGTTTTCCTTACCGGTCCCAGCGGTGCAGGGAAAAGCACTATTCTACATATCCTTTTTTGTGCTGAACGGCCTACATCAGGAGGGATCTGGGTGGACGGTGTGGCACTTTCATCCCTTTCAAATGCCCAAGTGCCATATCTGCGGAGAAAAATCGGTGTAATTTTTCAAGATTTCAAGCTTCTTTCAAATCGCACCATATTTGATAATGTTGCCCTGAGCCTGGAAGTGATCGGCCTGGGAAAGAAACAGGCAGAACAAAGAGTAATGCAAGTGTTGGAAGGAGTCGGGCTTGCAGGAAAAACGAGTAACTATCCGTTGCAGCTATCAGGAGGTGAACAACAGCGTGTAGCTATTTCCAGGGCGGTGGTCAATAGACCTTCCATAATTCTCGCTGACGAACCCACAGGAAACCTGGATCTGCAACGGACTGAAGAAGTAATGATGCTTATGGAAGAACTGAATGCCAGGGGTACAACTATTATCTTTGCAACCCACGATGAAAGACTATTTGAAAATACCCATCGCAGAGTGCTGAGACTCCTTAACGGAAAAATCAGGATATGATTCCGCTGAAAAAATCCAATCTGCGGCGTTGCTTCAATTTTCCAGTTACTGCGACGTACGCTAAGTACGTCTCATGCCTGGAAAATTTCGCGCTTTGCATCTCGGGCTTTTTGAGCGGAATCATGTCTCGGGTTTTTTGCAGTGTAATCAGGATATGATAATGACTTTGGTTATCCTTTGCCGTAGGGCATTTTCTGACTTTAGACAAAATTTTTGTACACAGCTTATAACTACAATGGTGGTCAGCCTTTCCATCCTGATTTTTGCCTTTTTTATCTTGCTCTACTTTAACCTCCAGCACTTTGTTGATAGATTTGGTGCAGAGCTTGGCCTGGTGGTTTTCCTCACTGAAGATACACCAAAAGATCGGATTCCATCACTCCATCAAAAGCTCACAGGACTGTCAGAAGTGGAGAAAGTAACTTACATATCTTCTGAAGAAGCCTTTGGAAGACTGGAAAAATTACTAAAGGATGAGGAAGAAGTACTTGAAGGAGTTGATCCCCAGTTCCTGCCCCCTTCTTTTGAAATCCAGGTCAACAGGGCTACGTTCCAGTTGAAGAGAATTAAGCAACTGGCCGGAGAAATAGACAAGTGGCCTGAAGTATCCAAGGTCCAGTTTGGGCAGGAGTGGATAGACAGACTGTATGTTTTTTCAGGTCTTGTTCGAACTATTGTGGCAATAAGCGGCGTTCTTTTATTGTTCACCGCTGCTTTCGTGGTAACAAATACCATAAAGCTCACTGTTTATGCCAGACAAGAAGAACTGAAGATAATTCGCCTCGTTGGAGCGACAAATATTTTCATACAAGGTCCTTTCCTTGTCGAGGCCTTTTTGCAGGGCCTTTTGGGCTCAAGCCTTGCGTTAGGAGTCGTTTTTGCGTGTTACAGGTTTTTTCAAGGACTTGAGGCCAAGTCCGAGCTGCTCAGGGGTGTGAATATCTGTTTTATCCCTTGGCAATATACCGTCGCTATAATAGCAAGCAGCGTATTGCTCTGTGTACTGGGTACTGTTTTGGCCATGCGGAGGTCCTTGCGTTTGTGATAAAGCGAAACCGGTTGTGGCTTATTGCTCTGGTAATATTATCAATACACGCTTATGCATTTGGCGAAGAGGGTCTAGTCAAAAAAGAACTTGAAGCCCAACAGCAAAGGCTCAAATCCCTGCAAAAAGAGATAACAACTCACCAGGAAAAAGCATCTGACATAGAATCGAGTAAACGCTCATTACTCAAAGAACTGACAGAACTGGACGAAAAAATAGCTCAGGAGTGGGAAGGTCTTCAAAAAACTCGTCAGGAGTGGACAATAAAAGAACTCGCACTTATTGAGACCCAAAAGGATTATATCAGCCAGAATCAGGATCTTAACGCACTGAAAGGCCAGGTAGAAAGTAGGCTCAGGGCATTCAGAGAAATGGGCGAAGTGGGTAGTTTAAACGTATTATTCGCTGCAGAGACCCTGTCGGAACTTTTGTCAAGAGAGACCTATTTCAGGCTTATACTGGATCATGATAGAGAGCAGAGACGCCTTTACAGATTACGTATCGAGAAGCTTGTCGGGAAAAAAACCAAGCTGGAACAACAAAGAGAAACTCTTAAAGCGGTTGCTGATGAAATTGAAACTCATGCCATTCTTTTTGAAGAACGGAAACAGGAAAAATATGCTTTTTTTGAAGAACTTAAACAACAAGGAAGGCTGTATGAGGTGATGTTAAAAGAGCTTGAATCTGCTAAGCAATCGCTTCAGGATATTATAAAATGTCTTAGCAGAAAAAGTGCCGGGGGACTCATTCCAGGTCCCATTTCACCGGAAATGTACGACTTTAGGTCACAGAAAGGCCACCTAAGCCTACCTGTAGTAGGACGGCTATCCAGTACCGATGATAATGGCTGGAGGAATGATAAAGAATGCCCCGGTGTAATTTTTTCAACACCCTGGGGCAGTGAAATCAGAGCAATTTTTGACGGTACAGTTGAATACAATGATATTGTACCTGGTTATGGAAAGGTCTTGATAATCGATCACGGAAACGAATATTTTAGCCTGGTAAGTCAGGGGGCACAGTTCTTTAAGACCGTTGGACAGAAGGTCACAGAGGGAGATATTATAGGTCTGACTGGTGGTGGTCCATGGATCCGGGAGGGCATATACTTTGAAATAAGGCATGAAGAACAACAAGAGGATCCGCTTGAATGGCTTGACCCGCGAGCCATAGAAGCAAGTCGTTCAAAATAAACCGCTTCCTGAGCGATTCAAAATGTCAGCCGACAAGTACTGTGATTTTTTGTAAGCGTTCACAGGGCACCGCATCTGCTTTGTTGTCGGGCATTTGAAGTACAGGGAGTACGTCTGCATACCCTCCGCCTCGCATCTGCAGCATCCTGTAAACGCTTACAGTTCGGTGGGTTGCGGTAAAACGGGCGTTGTAACCCCGTGAACGGTTATGATTTTTTCAGGGGGGTGTTCAGACATGGAATGAGTCCCGCCGAATACAGGCTGGATTAATCCCATGACTGTCCCTGATAAGGCCCTATAATTCCATGGCCCATTCCAGCACGGCCTTGTGAAGATGCATTTTGTTTTCCGCCTGGTCCCATACTACTGAATGCGGCCCTTCCAGCACCTCCTCGCTTATTTCCTCTCCTCGATGGGCTGGTAGGCAGTGGAGGACAATGGCATCTGATTTTGCCTTGGAAAGAAGTGCCTTGTTGATCTGATAAGTGGCAAATATCTCTCTACGTTTCGAGGCCTCTTTTTCCTGGCCCATACTGGCCCATACGTCTGCGTTGATTACGTCAGCACTTTCTACTGCCTCTTTAGGATCAGTCACAAGTGTGATGGATGCTGTGGACTCAGTTTGGGCCTTGCTCAAAATCTTTTTGTCCGGCTCGTATCCCTCCGGGCAGGCTAGGGCCAAGGCAAATCCAAGCCTGCTTGCAGCCTGGATCCAGGAGTGGGCCACATTGTTTCCATCCCCTACCCAGGCAACTTTTAGGGCTTTCATGTCTTCATGCTTGTGCTCCATGACAGTCATGATGTCAGAGAGGACCTGACATGGATGATGCTGATCGGTAAGTCCATTGATAACAGGAATATCCGACCACTCGGAAAGCTCATCAACCACCTCCTGGCCAAAGGTGCGGACCACGAGACAGTCCAGATACCTGGAGAGAACCCTGGCCGTATCCTTAAGGGGCTCTCCTCTCCTCAACTGAAGGTCCCTTGAAGACAAAAAAGTCACGTTGCCGCCCAGTTGTGACATTGCGGCTTCAAATGAGACCCGGGTCCTTGTAGATGGTTTATCAAAGAGTAACCCTATGACCTTACCTATGGCAGGTCTGTAAGGTTGACCGGATTTGTAGTGATTTTTAAGCTTTAAGGCCCGGTTGATAAGAAAGAGGATTTCATCAGAGGCCAGATCAGAAACAGTTAGATAATGTCTTGGATTTGGTGATTTGTTCATATATTGTTCTTAATCGCATTTAGCATGGCATCGATTTCCGCTGTGCTAACAATCAAAGGCGGAACCAAACGGAGTATCTTCCCCTGACTCAGCAGCACCAAAAACCCCTCTTCTATGAGCTTATTGGCCAACTCAGGCACAGGTTTCCTGAATTCAATGGCCTGGATAAGCCCTCTGCCGCGCACTTCAAGGATTTTTTCCGAATGTTTGCCGGTCAGGGATTTGAGACCTGTTTTCAGGTATGTACCTGTCTCCTTCACCCTGTCTAGAAAACCGGGTGACGTCATGGTTTCAATAACCACCTTTGCAGCAGCGCAGGCCACCGGATTTCCACCAAAGGTTGATGCGTGGCTCCCAGGGGGGAGGTGGGACATCACCTCTTCTTTCGCAAGCATAGCCCCTATGGGGAATCCGTTTCCCAGGGCCTTTGCAAGGCATATCACGTCAGGTATCACAGGGGTCTGCTCATAGGCAAAGAGTGTCCCTGTTCTTCCCATTCCCACCTGGACCTCATCAAACATAAGCAGGGCACCCAGACGATTACAGATTTCCCTGGCCGCAAGCAAAAACTCATCACTGACAGGCCGCACTCCTCCTTCTCCCTGGATGGGCTCGATCAGGACCGCGGCTGTCCTCGGACCGGCAGCCAATTTAAGGGCGGTTATGCTGTTGGGTGGGACGTGGATGAAGCCTGATGGCATGGGCTCGAAGCCCTGCTGGAATACAGGTTGTCCTGTTGCAGCTATTGTTGCCAGGGTGCGGCCATGGAATGAGCCCTCCAGACAGATAACCTCATAACAATCAGGACCGCGATTTACATGGCCGTGGCGACGGGCAAGCTTAAGTGCCCCCTCTACAGCTTCCGCTCCTGAGTTACAAAAAAATGCCCTGTCGGCACAAGAATTTTCAGTGAGTAGATGTGCCACTTCCAACTGGGGCATGGTCCAGTACAGATTTGAAACATGGACTAGGGTCCCGGCCTGGCGGGCTATTGCTTCTGTGACTGCCGGATAACAATGTCCCAGGCTGCAGACAGCAATGCCGGCGGCAAAGTCCAGATATTCTTTTCCTTTGTCGTCCCAGACTTTGCAGCCTTTTCCCCGCACCAGAGTTACAGGAAAACGGCTGTATGTATTTGCAACAGAGGAGCTGAGTGATTGAATTGTCACTGGACTATCTCCGTTCCGACCCCTGTATCTGTCAACAGTTCCAATAAAATGGCGTGTTCCTTCCTTCCATCGATAATGTGGGCCTTATCAACCCCACTGCCAAGGGCCTTAAGACACGACTTAAGTTTTGGGATCATCCCGCCGGTTGCGATACGATCCTCCATGGCCTTTCTTGCCTCATCTGCCGTCATGGATGGAATCAGCTCTTTCTTCGAATTCATTACCCCGGGGACATCTGTCAGGAGTATAAGTTTTTCAGCTTTAAGCTTACCTGCTATAGCCCCGGCAACAAGGTCAGCGTTTATGTTGTATGCCTGTCCCTCAGGCCCGACACCAACTGGGGCTATAACAGGTATAAACCCTGAGTCCTCAAGGGCCTTAAGCACCTCGACATTGACACTTGAGACCTTTCCCACTCTTCCAATATCTATAATTTCAGGCGGACGTTCATCCCCGGTATATTTGTAAATTTTCATAGGATCTGCCTGTATAAGATTACCATCCCTGCCGGACAGACCCACTGCCCGTCCTTCATAGCCATTGATAAGACCTACTATCTCCTTGTTGACAGTACCAACCAGTACCATCTCCACGACATTCATGGTCTCATCATCAGTGACCCGCTGGCCCTCGACAAAGGTAGACTGTATCCCCATTCTCTCCATTATTCGGCTTATCTGAGGCCCGCCTCCGTGGACAATGATCGGATTGATACCCACGTACTTCATCAGGATGACGTCCAGCACGAACTGCTCCTTGAGGGATTGTTCCGCCATGGCGTGGCCGCCGTATTTTATGACAATATTTTTGTTGGCAAACTGCCGAATATAGGGAAGGGCCTCAATAAGAATCCGGGCCCTTGATATATTGTCCATAAATTATCCAATCAACTGATTCCGCTGAAAAAACCCAATCTGCGGCATACAAATAAATGTTGAATGCTGAATTTTGAATTAAGGTATATATCTTTTAAATTTTTTTCCACAATTTAGCATTCAACATTTAACATTCAGCATTGTCTATATCAGGCTTTTTGCAGTGTAGTCATCAAGTGTTTAGAGATTACAGGATAAACCTGCTCAAATCCACGTCCTTAGCTATATCCATCAACTTCTCCTGCACATAAGCAGCGGTTATCTGAATTTGCTGAGGGGCAACGTCCGGGGCCTCAAAAGAGATTTCCTCAACCAGTTTTTCCATTACGGTATGGAGTCTTCTGGCCCCTATATTTTCCGTGCGCTCGTTCACTTCAAAGGAAATCTTGGCTATCTCTTCGATTGACTCTGTATCAAATATCAATTCTATGTTTTCTGTGTCGAGCAGTGCCTTATATTGAGTAACAAGGGCATTTTCCGGCTCTGTAAGTATCCTTACAAAGTCTTCCTGAGTTAATGCATCCAGCTCGACCCTGATTGGGAACCTTCCCTGAAGCTCAGGCAGTAAATCAGAGGGTTTTGAGACATGGAAAGCACCGCTTGCAATGAATAGTATGTGATCCGTCAGCACGATGCCATACTTGGTGTGGACAGAAGTACCTTCCACTATAGGCAGGAGATCCCGCTGAACTCCCTCCCTTGAAACGTCCGGGCCGCCGACTCCACTCCCCCTGGTAGCAATTTTGTCAATCTCGTCCAGGAAGATGATCCCTGATTGCTCAATACGGGCAATGGCCTTTTTTACCACCTTGTCCATGTCTATTAATTTTCCTGCTGCTTCTTGTTCAAGGATTTTTTTGGCTTCAGAGACCTTTACATGACGACGCTTCCGCTTGTCAGGCATCACGTTGGATAGCATATCCTGGATGCCACTCTGCATTTCTTCCATGCCCGCGGCAGCAAAAATTTCAATCATTGGTGAAGCGGGCCTCTGGGCAACCTCCAGCTCCACGAAGCGATCGTTCAGCTTTCCATCTCTCAACATCTGACGGAAGCGTTCCCTGGTAGAGGTTTCTCCTGCCTTTTGCTCGCCCTTAGGACTCGGTAACAAGATGTCCAGGAGCTGGTCTTCAGCAAGGTCTTTAGCCTTTACCTCCACCTTTTCCTTTTCTTCGGATTTTACCATGTCCACCGCAAGGTGGGTGAGGTCCCTAATCATGGACTCGACATCACGGCCCACATATCCGACTTCAGTGAATTTGCTCGCCTCAATCTTGAGAAAAGGAGATTTCGCCAATTTGGCAAGGCGTCTTGCAATCTCAGTCTTGCCCACTCCTGTGGGTCCGATCATAATGATGTTTTTAGGGGCGATTTCATCTCGGAGCGGCTCGGGGACCTGCTGTCTTCTCCATCGATTCCTGAGCGCTATGGCCACTGAGCGCTTGGCCTGGGACTGGCCGATGATATACTTGTCCAGCTCGATTTCTATCTCTTTTGGTGTTAAAGGTTTGATTCTCGCAATTTCCACTGAATTTATTATTCCTCCTGAGATTCCAGACTTTCAACTATTATATTTTCGTTAGTGTAAATACAGATAGAGGCCGCAATTTTCAGGGAAGCCTCGGCTATCTCCCTGGCTGAAAGATTACTGTGGGCCACAAGGGCCCTTGCCGCAGAAAGGGCGTAAGGCCCTCCTGAACCTATGGCCAATATGTTGTCATCAGGTTCTATTACGTCGCCGGAGCCTGAGATGAGGAGAGAATTTTTCTCGTCAACTGCAATCAACAGGGCCTCAAGCCGCCTTAAAATTTTGTCTGTGCGCCAATCCTTGGCAAGCTCAACTGCTGCACGCACTAAGTTACCCTTATATTGATCGAGCTTCTGCTCAAGTTTTTCAAACAGGGTAAAGGCATCGGCGGTTGCGCCGGAGAAACCAGTAAGGACTTTTCCGTTATAAAGTGTCCTTATCTTTCTGGCATTGTGTTTGATGACCGTGTTTCCCATTGTTACCTGCCCGTCGCCTGCAAGCACCGCTTCGCCATTATAACGAATAGCCAGGACAGTAGTACTACGAATATTATCCTCTGCTCGGCTCTTCACTTTATTATTATACACGTTTTACTCCATATCCTTATTTTTTTGATTTTTCCCATTCACTATTTTTTTGATTTTTTCCTTTGCCTTTTTTGCCCTGGGGTGGGCGTTGTCATATACCTCGGCCAAATGACTCAGATCCAGGTGCGTATAAAGCTGCGTAGTCGCAAGACTCACATGACCCAGCATTTCCTGGATCGGTCTGAGGCCTGCACCTGATTCAAGTAAATGGGTCGCCATGGAGTGACGAAAAGTATGAGGAGTGACAGGCGAGTTTAGCCCAATCTCTAACCTTCTCTTAGCAACCAATCGCTCTACACTTCGAGGGCTTAACCTGGTGCCCCTTCGATTAACGAAGAAGGCTTTTTCGTCTTTGCAATGTAGCCTTTCCAGCAATGCAGCCCTGAAAGGCAAATAGGCATTCAATGCCTTGCCTGCCTTGCTGCCAAAAGGAATTACCCGCTCTTTATTGCCTTTGCCTCTCACACGCACCATCTCAGGTGAGAGGGAAACACTTGAAACATCCAGACCTGAAAGCTCGCCAACCCTCATTCCCGAGCTGTATAGCAACTCAAGGATGGCCCGGTTCCTTAGATCCTGGAATCCTTTATCATCACCGGTTTCTACCATGGAAAAGGCCTCATCCACAGAGAGATAAGTCGGGAGGTTTTTTTTTGTTTGAGGCGTCCTTATGCCATCAGCAGGACTCTTTTCAACTATCCCCTGCCTGAGCAGAAACCGGAAAAAGCTTCGAATGGAAGCAAGTTTACGGGCTACTGTGCTCCTGCTTGCCCCTCCCCTCAGCATTGAAGCAAGCCATATCCTTATTCCTTTTGTGGTGATAGAGACTGGATTTTTCCCAGAGCCTATAAATCTACTAAGTTCCTCAAGGTCTCTTCGATAGGCTACTATCGTGTTAGGAGAAGCATTTCTCTCAACTTTGAGAAAATCCATAAATGTCTTAATTTCATTAACCATAACCACACTCTGCCCGAGGGCAAGAAATGAAGTAAGGTTTATACCACACATCCCTTATAATTCAATAATGATCTCATCGTCATGGATGTTAGATGAGATTTATTTACTCATGATTAATAAGAAAAAGAACGAAGAATTTATATGGGCTCTTGGGCATCCTTCATTTTGTAGTTTACACTTTTAGAGGTTAGTTCTTTAATTATTTATTTTGAATATCGAACCGCAGAACAAGGAACCGCAGAATTTCGAAGGTGTTATTTCGACATTAACGTAATGCCCTAATTTTTCAAAACTAAACGCTAATGGCTAACGGCTAATCGCTCGACTTAGATAGGAAGGTGAGGACACCCATGAAAATTGAGGAGCTTAAAGCATGGATCGGGCTACAGTTGGTGCCCGGCGTCGGGAACATAACCCTGAGACGGCTTGTAGGACACTTCGGCTCCGCTAAAGCGGTATGGGAGGCCGAGCCTGCTGATTTTTCAGAGATAGTACGATTGCCTACCCAGGTTCGAGACGCCCTGGCAAAAGGTCCTGATGAAAAAGCTCTTGAGCGCAGCATCGATGTCCTTGACAGGGTCGGTGCATGGACCATGACTTTTTTGAGCAAGGACTATCCGTCGCTTTTGAATGAGATACAAAATCCGCCGGCACTACTTCATGGCATCGGTGATCCCTCTTCTCTAAAAAAGAGAGCGGTTGCTGTTGTCGGCTCAAGATATCCCAGTTCCTATGGGCTGGATGTAGCTCGGATGCTTTCGTCTGAACTTGTGCAACACGGCTATACAGTAGTCTCCGGCCTGGCCCTTGGAATAGATACCGCTTCTCACGAGGCGGCTCTCAGATCGGGTGGCAACACAATAGCTGTAAAGGGATGCGGTATAGACGTGGCTTACCCCAGACAAAATACAGATCTTGTACGTCGCATAGCAGATCATGGGGCAGTGATTACCGAATTACCACCTGGTTCATCTCCGGAGGCAAGAAATTTTCCAATTCGTAACAGGATCATCAGCGGTCTTTCTTATGGAGTCGTAATAGTCGAAGCAAATATGAAAAGTGGGTCTTTGATCACTGCTTCCTGCGCCCTTGACCAGGGTAGGGAGGTAATGGCGGTTCCAGGGAGTATTTATTCCTACAGGAGTAGTGGTACACACTGGCTTATAAAGCAGGGAGCACGGTTGGTAGAGAATTGTACGGACATAATGGAGGAGCTTGGTGCAGAAAAACAAGGGCATGATAAAGACCTTGTGCCAGGCGTTTCCAAAGAGCGACCTGATCTTTCTCCTGAGGAACAAAATATCTTTGACAAACTTGAGCCCTATCCGCAACATATAGACAATATTGCTAATCTATGCGGGCAGTCTGTCGGCCAAGTCAGTGGACTTTTACTTCAAATGGAGCTAAAAGACCTGATTCAGGCTTTTCCAGGCCAAATATATCAACTTAAGTGAGGTAACCGTGCCTCAATAACCCTATGTAAATTCAATGGGTTGTAGAATTCTCGAGACGTATAATTACTAAGTGAGAGTGATTTCATGAAAAAAGGTTTGGTAATTGTAGAATCCCCAACCAAAGTGCGGACCATCAAGCGATATCTGGGCAAGGACTTCGATATCAGGGCATCTGTAGGCCATGTGAAGGATCTCCCTAAGAAACGTTTGGGAGTTAATGTCGAAGATAACTTTACGCCTGAGTATGAGATAATCCGTGGCAAGAGCAAAATAATTAAAGAGCTTAAGTCTGCGGCATCCAAAGTGGATAACATATATCTGGCCCCTGACCCGGACCGGGAGGGAGAGGCTATAGCATGGCATATAGCAGAGGAACTCCAGACCAAGCGGGGAAAAGCCAGACAGTTCTATCGTGTGCTGTTCCACGAATTGACTGAACAGGCGATAAGAAACGCTATCAAATCCCCGGGGAAACTGGACAGAAACAAGTACGAGTCTCAACAGGCAAGGCGGATCCTGGACAGGCTGGTTGGATATAAAATATCTCCTCTGCTCTGGAGTAAGGTAAAAAGAGGCCTTTCAGCAGGACGTGTCCAGTCGGTTGCAGTTCGCATAATATGTGACAGAGAGAGGGAGATTCAGGCCTTTGTGGCAGAAGAGTACTGGACTGTTACCGCTCAACTGGAAGGCCCCAACCCGCCTCCCTTTTTGGCAAAGGTAATTGCCCTTAAAGGTAAAAAACTCTCAATTCCTGACGGGGAAAAGGCCCAGGAGATAGTTAGAGACCTCAAAACGGCTGATTTTAATGTTAAAAAGGTTGAGACTAAAGAGAGAAAGAGATACCCCTCACCTCCATTTATCACCAGCACAATGCAGCAAGAAGCAGCCCGTAAGCTTAGATTTTCTGCTAAAAAAACCATGATGCAGGCCCAGAGACTTTACGAGGGTGTTGATTTGGGAGATGAAGGCCCTGTTGGGCTCATAACTTATATGAGGACCGACTCTACCCGGATAGCCAAGGAGGCGGTAAAGGAGGCCAGAACCCTTATTGATGCGAGGTTTGGCAAAGATTTCGTGCCACAAAGGGCACCGGTTTATAAACGGGGCAAGATGGCCCAGGATGCCCATGAGGCAATCAGGCCTACCTCGGTTGCCAGGACTCCTGAAGATGTTGCATCCTATCTGGATAAGGCCTCTTTGGCTCTGTACAACCTTATTTGGAAACGCTTTATTGCCTCCCAGATGAGTCCGGCAATATTGGACCAGACCCGTGTGGACATAGAGGCCGGTCAGTATCTGCTCAGAGTTGTCGGAACCGTTGTCCGTTTTCCAGGTTTTACCATCCTGTATTCAGAAACAAAAGATGAGTCCCAGGAGAAGGGACGAAATAATTCGGATAAGGACAAGACAGATCTTCCTGCTCTGGCAAAAGATGATCCTTTGAAACTTCTGGGAATTGGACCTAAACAACATTTTACCCAACCTCTACCCAGGTATTCCGAGGCAAGCCTTATAAAAATTTTGGAGGAAAAGGGAATAGGAAGACCTAGCACTTACGCTAACATACTTTCTACTATCCAGGGAAAAGAATACGTGCGTCTTGAAAAACGTTACTTTTGTCCGTCTGCACTTGGCTTCGTAGTGACAGACCTGCTTGTTGCACATTTTCCGGAAATCCTCGATTTAAAATTTACTGCTGCCATGGAAAAAAATCTTGATGGAGTGGAGGATGGTTCCAATTCCTGGATAAAGGTACTTGAAAAATTTTACGGCCCATTCAGCAAAAGTCTTAATCTTGCTCAGGATGAAATGAAGTCCATCAAAATAAAAGGCGTTTCCACTGATATCAAGTGCGATAAGTGTGGTGCGCCTATGGTTATTAAATACGGTAGGAGTGGAGAGTTTCTTGCCTGCTCAGGATACCCTGAATGTAAGAATACCAAAGATTTTAAAAGAGATGAGAAAGGCCAAATTCAAATCCAGGACAGAGAAATCCGTACTGATAAAATATGTGACCTGTGCGGTCGACCAATGGTTATCAAAAAAGGGCGTTTTGGTGAGTTTCTTGCCTGTTCGGGATACCCGGAATGCCGGAACACAAAATCCATTTCTACTGGTATCCACTGTCCGGAGCCGAGTTGTGATGGCGAGTTAGTTCAGAGGCGTTCCCGTTCCGGTAAGACTTTTTACGGTTGTAGCCGCTATCCCAAATGCAAATATGCTACATGGGACCGGCCGGTGGCCAAAGAGTGTCCTCTTTGCGGATCCCGAATTCTGGTGGAAAAAATTACGCAGAGCGGTGGGAAAATACTCAAATGTCCTGTGAAGGGATGTAAGTATAAGATGGAGCAAGAGGGGGACTGATTCACTCAAATAGTTGTATTCTCATGCCTTTTCCCTTCAGAGCTCACGAATCAACTGTTCAGGTTTTCGGTGAATCCTTGAACCTCTGAATTTCTGAACCTGTGAACGTCAAAAAAAATGCTTGACACACAGAAAAAGACTGCTAGATTGCTGCACTTGTCACTAGAAATAATTTGGTGGTGAGTGTTGATAGGCGTTAGGAAAAAGTGCTTGACAACATAGAAATTGGTGGTAAATTTTAACTATGATTTTATCAATATCAACTTGATCTCTGACAACTGAATAGTGTCTGATAAGCGAGCTTTAAATCATTTTACTTGGTCGCCAAATAGGTGACCAAGACCATTCAGTTTAAAACTGGAGGGTTTGATCCTGGCTCAGAACGAACGCTGGCGGCGTGCTTAACACATGCAAGTCGTACGAGAAACCGGAACTTCGGTTCCGGGAGTAAAGTGGCGCACGGGTGAGTAACGCGTAGGTAATCTACCCTTGGGTTTGGAATAACCCGCCGAAAGGCGGACTAATACCGGATAAAATTTTTCAGAGGGATCTGAAAAATCAAAGGTGGCCTCTCCATGGATGCTACTGCCTGAGGATGAGCCTGCGTCCCATTAGCTTGTTGGTAGGGTAATGGCCTACCAAGGCTACGATGGGTAGCTGGTCTGAGAGGATGACCAGTCACACTGGAACTGGAACACGGTCCAGACTCCTACGGGAGGCAGCAGTGAGGAATATTGCGCAATGGGGGAAACCCTGACGCAGCGACGCCGCGTGGGTGAAGAAGGCCTTCGGGTCGTAAAGCCCTGTCTAGAGGGAAGAAATTCTCAATGGAATAATACCCATTGAGATTGACGGTACCTCTGGAGGAAGCACCGGCTAACTCCGTGCCAGCAGCCGCGGTAATACGGAGGGTGCGAGCGTTGTTCGGAATTACTGGGCGTAAAGCGGGTGTAGGCGGTTTGTTAAGTCAAATGTGAAAGCCCACGGCTCAACCGTGGAAGTGCATCTGAAACTGGCAGACTTGAGTACCGGAGAGGGAAGTGGAATTCCTGGTGTAGGGGTGAAATCCGTAGATATCAGGAGGAACACCGGTGGCGAAGGCGACTTCCTGGACGGATACTGACGCTGAGATCCGAAAGCGTGGGGAGCAAACAGGATTAGATACCCTGGTAGTCCACGCCCTAAACG
>CAZYEJ010000015.1:0-37602 GCA_964646435.1 uncultured Thermodesulfobacteriaceae bacterium | reverse complement strand
CTTGGAGTCACAAATTCATGCATTACGAAATCGGTATCATCCGGGGAAAAGCCCGACATGAAAGATTATATTAATCAGGCCTGAAAACCGATTGTCAATATTACATAGCTGCAAGGCAAGCTATGCACGTTCGGAACGAATGTCCCCCATTCCCTCCCTTTACAATGCTAATCGACCGCAAGCGGTCATTAGCACCGCAAATTCGCCGGTCACCCCGGCGTTCGGGGCTCACCTGCCCAGCTTGAACAACCATATTATTATATGTATATTTATATTGTTTTTATTCCTCCTCTTTGATATTGATAAATTATGAAAAAGGTAAGATTTGAATGGGATGCAAAAAAAGACAAGGAAAACCAGGAGAAACATGGGGTCTCATTTGAATTCGCTCAATATGCCTTTATCGATCCTGACCGCATTATTGCCGAGGATTTAAATCACAGCCAAAAGGAAAAACGATATTACTGTTTCGGTAAAGTCGGAGATGAAATTATAACAGTTCGTTTCACTTATCGTGGTAGCGTTATACGTATTATCGGTGCAGGGTACTGGCGAAAAGGGAAAAAATATATGAAAACCAAAATTAAATACACTGATGAACCATTGGGGAAATTACGTATAGTTGATGATTTTCTGCCTCCTCCTGAAGGCTTGCTGTTTAAAGAGGAGAATGTAAAAATCACTATCACTCTCAGCAAAGACAGTGTTGATTTTTTCAAAAATGAAGCAAAAAAGCATAATACACAATATCAAAAAATGATCCGCAGGCTTTTAGATCTATATGCTGCACATCATAAGCAACCGCCCCGAACCAATCAGTTCACCTGACCGGAAAAGCTGTGGCATTTTTCGTATTTATTTTATTTTCGCAAAGCTTTGCATCTGCCAGCTTCATCATAGCTTTTCCGGCAGGTGACTTCAGCGTTGGCCTGCTTTCTCGATATTTTGAAACGATTGCTTCATCCGCATTCTTCTCCAGAACAATTTAAGACAAGTTTTTAAATTTTTACACTTCGACAAAGCTTCGAAAAAAGCGCAAAAAAAAGCATCGAGAAAACTCCTTTACAATCAAAATAAAGGATTGTATGATAATCATATTATACGATTTACTGGATAAGGAAGGCTATAATGGAACGTATAAGTGTAACACAAGCTGTTCGTCAATTTTCAGATTTGATGAATCGAGTATTGTATCAAGGAACCATTGTCGAATTAGAACGAGGGAACAGAGTTATCGCTCGAATATCTCCGGTTTCTCCGGAATCACCATTGAAAGTTAAACATTTGAATCGTTTTTTTCATGAGCTTCCTTCACTTGCTGAGGACTCAGAAGCCTTTGCTGAAGATTTGGCTGATATAAAAAAACAAATTCCCATGGAACGGAACCAATGGGATTAATGCTTGATACCAATGTATTTATCCATTTTGAACGTTCCAGCAATCCAATCGATTTTTCAAAATGGGAAAAATATGGAGACGTTTATATAAGCGCTATCACCTCGTCAGAGTTATTAGTTGGCGTTCATTATGCAAAAACGGAAGCACAAAAAGTTCGTCGTTCAGCTTTTGTCGAATCAATATTGGCAAAAATACCTATATTGAGTTTTGAGACTGAAGAAGCCAGAGTTCATGCTGGTTTGTTTGCAACTTTGGCCAAACAAGGGAAGATGATTGGAGCACATGATTTGATAATAGCTGCGACAGCAATTGTTCATAATTGTGCGGTTTTAACAGAAAACACTAAAGAGTTTGAAAGAGTACCTGGCCTTGAGACGATTTCATTTGCCAGACCTTCGTAAAAATTGAATTGTGTGAAAGCTCCGAATGAAAAAAATCGTTTTCTCCAGAACGCAGGCCAACAAAGGTATGGAGAGGGACTGGAATTTGGGGAATGGAGTTAGTTTAATAGTTTAACATTATCCTCTTTTGCAAATTTTTCACGTCTCCCCATATTAAAACCATCTTCAATGAACTTTCGGTATTGCCTCACAGCCTCCCGCTTCTTTAAACCAAACTATTAAGCTAACTCCGTCCCCCAGATTCTTCCTGACAGGACAACAAATCAGGAGCCATAAATAGGGCACGGGGACTTGTCTATCGAGAGATCCAATTTTCCATTTTTAGGCTCGGTATGCGCTCAAATTCTCTGATATTATCCGTAACCAATACTGCATCCAGCGCCAATGCATGAGCGGCGATCAAAAGATCGTTGGCCCCGATGGGAGTTCCTTTTTTCTTGAGATGCACACGAATCATTCCATATTCAGGTGCGGCCTGCTCCGGCCAGTCCAATACAGTCACATACTCCAGAAATTCATTTAACGCAGCCTCGTTATGTTCGCGCTTCCGGGACAGTCTGATTCCATACCATAACTCCGCCAGCACGATGCTCGATATTCCGATTTCTCCAATTGGGATTTTCAAGAGTTTTGCCTTTACTTCTTCGGGGCACTCCTTGATGATGGCAATACAGACGTTTGTATCCAGCAGGTACTTCATCAAAGCGCCTCACGTTCTTCAGGCAATAAATTTTCAATATGATCTGGAAAGTCATCACTAAAAGGCTTAGCTTTGGCAAAATATTGATCCCAAGATTTTGGCCTGGGCGTGAGGATTATGCGATTTCCTTCCCGCTCAACAAAAACTTCGTTGGTATTAAAACGGAACTTCTTGGGGATACGGACGGCCTGACTCCTTCCGTTCACAAACACTTTCGCTGTTGTTTTTCCCATGGATATAAATCCTTTTCATTTATAGATTGATATATGATAACAATATATCCCATAATGAGCATATTGCAAAGATATATACCAAGTCTTATGAGAATCATCCAGAAGCTGCACACTCATGGACTAGCAAGACAAGCTGGAAAAAAGACGGCTGCTCTTTCCTGAAGCGCTCTATGGGACGCCATTTTTGAATTAGATTAGCCGTCTTCGGCTGGATTTCTCTGACAGGATAAACAAGATTTATATATTGATTTACATATTTGCAATTTTTTTTGCCAGACAGGATTAACCCCAAAGGTATAAGCTTCGCATTGAACCTGTGAATCTCTATTAATTATTTCATGGCCTCTTCAGAAAAATGGCTCAATTCCACGTGCCATAACGTCATGTAGGACACCAGATGCATCGAGCCTAACTTGTTGACATCACCATTATTTCAAGATACATTTATTAAATATGCGATACATGGAGGTAAACCTATGCCTTTAAGCTTAAGGATACCATCGAAAAAGGAAGAGATGATTAAAAACGCCGCAGTGAAAGCAAAAAAAACGAAATCGGCGTTTATTCTTGAGGCTGTGGATGAAAAGCTGGGTTTGGTGAAGAATCGTGAAAAGGTAATCCGCGGACTTGCAGGCTGGCTCTCTCATGCTGAAGCAGAGGAATTAAGAAAAGCTACCGAAGTCTTCAACCAGGTTATTGAGGGGGACTGGGATTGAAGCTTGTACTGGATACCAATATCTACAGCGACTATGCAGAGGGTCTGCCTGAGACAGTAAATTTTATGGCTATCCATGGCGAACAGATATATCTACCTTCCGTGGTTCTCGGAGAACTCAATTTTGGGTTCATGAAAGGGAGTCGGCAGCAATTTAACGAAAAAAAATTGTATGAGTTTATCAATCGCTTAAGAGTTGAAATTATTAATGTAGATGCAGATGTTGCCAGAAAATACGCCGTTATATTTTTATCATTACAAAGAAAGGGAACAAAAATACCGATTAATGATGTATGGATTGCGGCATCCTGTATGAAAGCCGGGGGGACGCTACTGACAAGGGATAAGCATTTCGAGGTGGTGAAACAGATAGAGACTGTCATGCTGATATAACAAGCATATCGGGTTCCCACACAAACGGATATTACAATCTTGATATTAGTTAGTGCCTGAACGGAAACCCCAAATTTTGTTTTCTCAGCTTAGGCCATGGACAATTAAGATATCAATGTTACTTCCTTGTAAACGCTCACAGTTCTGTGGGTTGCTGTAAAACGGGCGCTGTAGCATCATCCAACGAAATCCCGGCTTGTTGTATCTCCGAAGCCGTGGGCACAGAGGCAAGCCCCATGCGGGCCACTGAGAATGCGGCCAGACGGTTTGCAAACCTAACCGCAGCCCTTGGGGAATGGCCCTGATCAAGGGCGACAAAAAAAGCAGTTGCAAAGATATCTCCAGCCCCACAGGGATCCTTCTCCTGCGCCTCGGGTGCCGGAAAAATATGCTCGCTGCCCTGCCGGAAAAGCCTCGCACCTATATGGCCCTCAGTTACTACAAGAATCGGCACCACGCCGGCCAGGGCCCGTGCATAGGACAGATCACCATCCAAGTCCTCAAGACTCAAGACCACAGCGTAAAAACCAGCCAGTTGCTCAGGGGGCACCTTTTGAATTGAAACCAGGCCGCTGCTGTCCCAGGTCCTGAACCACCCCTGCAGGGTGGCCACAAATCGTCCTCCGGGAAAAACCTCCCGGAGTTTCCAAGGACATTCATCAGCCACCGGGGCGATGTGAATGATATCTGCAGAATATAAGGTCTGCGAGACCATATTCGGTTGGATGCGACGGGCAGTGCCAAGTAGCTGCTGAATTCTGCCGGATGGGGTATCCCGGTTGAGAAAGGTAGTCGTCGTCGTGGAATCGAGGATATGAATGCTTGCCCCTGGAAGGACTTCATGCACAGGCTCGTCCGGCGCACACGTAGTGAATACTGTGACGCTGTATCCTAAAGCCATAGCGGTCAGGCCGGCATAAGCTACCGTACCGCCATAGCGAAAGCCGTCTTTGGTGAGGTCTCGGGTAAGAGCCCCCACCAATAGATAGGTCCTTGCATGCATAGGGATAACCACCTCTATTTTCCCGGCAAACTACTCATGTTTCAGGACTTCGACAACTTGTAAAATTTAGATTAAAAGAAACTATAAGCATGCGACGACCATCTGAAGATATAACGGATTCACCTATCCGGGGAGACCGCAGGGTCATCTTTGGCTGGGCCATGTATGACTGGGCTAATTCCGCCTATATCACCACCTTGGCAGTGGCCATCCTGCCCATTTATTTTGCAGGCGTGGTGGTTCCTCCTGATGGATTGGAAATTGGAGGCAGTCTTTATGCCGCTGAGACCTTGTGGGGATTCATGGTTTCAGCAGCAGCGTTTCTCGTCTTTATTGCAGCCCCGATACTTGGAGCCATTGCCGACTTCAGTTGCACAAAAAAACGCTTTCTATTCTCCTTCTGTTATCTGGGCGTAGTGAGCGCGGTCTTTCTCTCCTTTAGTAAAGCTGGGAACGTATGGTTGACCATGATCCTGTTTGTTATTTCCCAGATCGGGTTTGTCGGAGCCAATGTTTTCTATGATGCCTTCCTCCCCCAGATCGCACCGGAGGGGGAGACGGACCGGATCTCCAGCAAGGGCTTTGCATACGGATATGTGGGGGGCGGGCTCCAGTTTGCCCTAGCCCTGGTGCTCCTGGCAGGACATGAAAAGATCGGTCTTTCCGAGGCTGAGGCTGCCCGTCTGGGGATGCTGACTGCTGCACTGTGGTGGGGCGGCTTTGCCCTGGTGACTGTCTCTTTGCTCCGGGAACCGCGCAGGATTCAGGCCCTGCCCGAGGGCTTCCGGCGTATCCCTTTGGGCCTGGGTTATATCTCCCTGGGTGTTTCACGGGTCTGGAAGACAATCAGCAAGTTGCGCAAGCTCCGTCACCTCGTGCTATTTCTCGCGGCCTTTCTTGTTTATAATGAGGGGATACAGACTGTCATCCAGATGGCTACCATATACGGAAAACAGGAACTTCATCTCTCCACCACGACACTTATGATGACACTTCTGCTCGTGCAGGCCATAGCCTTTCTCGGAGCACTTCTCTTAGCATGGATTTCAGAGCGGATTGGCGCCAAACGGGCGGTAATTATCACTCTGATAGGATGGAGCGGTGTGGTGATCTATGCCTATTTCATTCATTCAGCAATAGAGTACTTCGTCATGGGCGGGATTGTCGGCCTTGTGCTCGGAGGATCACAGGCCATCAGCCGCTCCTTTTACGCCTCAATTATTCCTGAAGGCGCCTCAGCCGAGTTTTTTGGCTTCTACTCAGTGGTCAACAAGTTTTCAGCAGTCTGGGGACCATTCATCTTTGCCATTATCCGGCATTGGACCGGCTCGTCCCGAAACTCAATCCTCTCCCTTATCTTTTTCTTCATCCTCGGCATCCTTCTGCTCTCCCTGGTAAACGAAAAAGAGGCCCGAAAGGCCGGTGCCGAACTGGTATTATGATAGTCCGCTTCAGGGCATGGCAGTCGGCTAGATTTTTTCCGGTGGAAAGGCTACCACATCGTTGATATTTGACGCATTTGTGAGCAACATTACCAGGCGGTCTATACCAAGCGCCATGCCTGCGCATTTGGGGAGTTTCCCCAGGGATAATAGAAATTCTTCAGGCCAGGGATAGGCCCCAAGTCCCTGTTCCCTGCGTCTTCCGACCTCTTTCCTGAATCTTGCCTCTTGCTCCTCCTGGTCTGTAAGTTCGGAAAAACCATTGGCAATCTCAAGGCCGCCCGCATACAGTTCAACCCTCTCAGCCACCTCGTTGTCGGATGTTTTTAGCCTGGCAAGAGATGCGCAGGATGCCGGATAATCCGTTAAAAAGACCGGTCGATCCGGCGGCAGGTTGGGTTCTATCTTTGTCACCATGTCTTGGTTGAACCGGTCCAAATCCGGTGCGGGACCCGGTGTCCAGCCGGCATATTTCTCAAACACTTTTTTTATGGTTATCCTGGGAAATGGGGGCTTGATATCGATCTCTATGCCTTTGTACGTGATTGAATCACCCTTCCAACCGGCCGACCGGGCCGTTATCTCAATTATGGCTTCACAGTCAGACATAAGGTCGTGGTAATCTGCGTCCGTTCTGTACCACTCCAGCATGGTGAACTCGGGGAGGTGATGACGGCCCTGTTCTTCCTGTCGAAATACAGGCCCTAGCTGGAAAATCCGATCAAGCCCTTCTGCCAAAAGGCGTTTCAGGTTGATTTCAGGTGAGGGGATGAGATACAGGTCCGGCCTGCCTTTACCCTGGGAAACCGGAAATGCCTCAATAGATGCCTCCGGTACAGGGGCTTTAATCATCAGAGGAGTTTGGACCTCCAAAAATCCCTGTTCGGACAAAAAAAACCTGAGGGTTTTTATAATTCCACCCCGGGTTGCCAACATCCTATGTCTGGAAGTGATTTTTTCGGCCTTATGGATATTGTTACTAGAGTGAGAATGCTTGTTAAGATCAGGTTCTATTTTTTTGCCCGCTCCACATATTCGCCTGTGCGGGTATCAATCTTCAGGATTTCGCCTTGCTTTATGAAAAGGGGTACCTGAATCTCGTGGCCTGTTTCAAGGGTTACAGGTTTTGTGGCACCAGTGGCTGTGTCTCCCCGAATTCCAGGAGCAGATTCTGTTACCTCAAGTTCAACAAAAGTCGGCAGAGTGATGTCAATAGGAGTATCCTGAAAAAAGAGGATATCAACCTCCATATTTTCCAGTAGGAAGCTTTTTGCTTCCCCCATATGGTCATTTGTTAAAGCTACTTGATCGTAGGTATTTGTGTTCATAAAGTTAAAGCCTTCGTTGTCCCTGTAGAGATATTGCATATGTACTTCGTCGAGGTTGGCCTGTTCGAATTTATCACCTGAGCGGTAAGTACGATCCACAGTGTAACCAGTCACCATGTTTTTGAGCTTGCATTTATAAAGGGCCTGCCCTTTTCCCGGCTTGGAAAACTGGAAATCAGTAATGACATACGGTTCCCCGTCGATAGCTATTTTTAGTCCTTTCCTGAGGTTTGAGGAGTCATACACTTAATTTTTCTCCTTGATACATGATTTAGGGATTTCTATCAATAGTCCATAACTTCCTTAAGTTCAAGCACAGTCCTTGTTACAGGGATGATTGTATAATTACCACATCCCCTTCAACAATATAGGTACAAGGAAACCACAGAAGGAAAAACGACGGAAGGCCAAGCAGCATATCCACAGGGCCGAATTTACTTTTTATATTTATGTTTATTATCCCATTACCCCCGTATTCATCTAGTTGTTCCTCAAAAACTTTTTTTAGAGGTGGCTGTTTCCAGGTTACAAGTCCGAAAAGTCCAAAGTGGGCCTTCATGCTATCCTTGAAGTGCTTTACTTCAAGCACTCTTACCGGGGTAGGGTCATTGAGGCATAGAGGAGGGTCCATGTCCGAAAGGTCCAGATGGACTGAGGTGCACCCGCATAGCAGAAAGATGCAGAGCAAGCTCGAAAGGGTTTTATTAAAACCGGACTGAAAATTCATCATACTTTCCTCTTGGTGTCTCTTCATAGAATTCTACTTTGTCTACCTTTGAGTAAGCAGGACCTTTATGGCACCAGCTTATCAACTCGTTCACAGCCCAGGAAGGTCCCTCAGCCACGAGTTCTACTCTGCCACCGGGAAGATTCTTTACCCATCCCTTAAGCCCTAAACGTTTAGCTTCAGCCCTTGTATTAGCTCTAAAAAACACTCCTTGAACCCGTCCGCTTACGAATGCGTGTACACGTTTTGTAGGCTTTTCCGTCATGGTAGGCACCCCAAAATTAATTTGAAATTTGTAGTTTGGATTGGCCTTCTATACTATGTTCCACAACATGCTGAAAAATGTCTGATACGTTCAATCTTGCGTTTTTCGGCATGACGATATTGTAAGCGTGCTATCGAAGAACGTCAACATGACTTGAATTCCCGTCCTCATAACATAAAGAACATAATAGGTTGTTCTGCTATAGAACCATCAGGACATTGATCTCGGAATGGCATTCCCGAGCAAAGACAGAGCTTTGCAAAGAGGGTCCCTTGTCATTCTCGGCCACAGTGTTACCTTGCCCTATGGAAGATTGAACCTTGAAAATGGCACTGACAACAGAATTGCCTGCCGAAACAAATTTAACACCTTAAGATACCAGAAAAAGGTCGACATGATACACTCATGCCGTAAACATTATACGTTTGGCCAAGACAAGGCCTTCAGTCCAAAAGAGACTGTGAAAACCGCGTTGAATAGGCTGAAACAAAAAGAGCTGTTCAGTTTAAGCACTATTTCACGCATAGACGAACTTGATAAAATAGGTATACCGGCCTTTGTTTGTGAGATTGATTCAAATTTGGGAATAGGTGAAAGTTGCGGGAAGGGTGTATCTGTAGAGCAGGCAAAGGCCAGTGCATTAATGGAGGCTATCGAACGCCACAGTTGTACGTGGTTTATAAGAGAAAGAGAGCCTTTTATCATTTCAAGCTATGATAAGTTAAGTGAAGATGCATTAGATCCATTAAGCTTGCTTTTACCTTTACCCTCTATTTATCAAACAGATGAGATATTAGAAGATTTAAGAAATGTACCTCTTCCATGGACAAAATCTTTCTCTTTAACGCATAATAAACCTATTCTTTTTCCGCTACACTGGTTTTATCTTATCTATGGAACTACAGGATTTGCCAGTGGAAATACAATACAAGAGGCAATACTTCAGGCAATAGGAGAGGTAATAGAAAGGCACAATACCTCAAGAGTCATACAAGGAAAATTATCTACACCCTCTCTTGATATATCTTCCATTAATCATCATATTGCAAAGTCATTGATAAATAAATTCTTCGATGCAGGTATTGAGCTTTATATTAAGGATTTTTCCTTAGGATTAAATATACCAACTGTAAGTGTCCTTGCTTATGATCCAAATCCACCAACAAATACAGTCAGGATATATAATGCGGCAGGCGCACATCTGAATCGTGATTTTGCCTTAATTCGTGCCCTGATTGAGCTGGCTCAACATAGGGCACAGATTATCTTTAACGAAAACAGACATAAAAAGTCAGGGGGACCTACTTATTGCTTTCCATATTTTAAGACTTTAGAGGATGCTTCATATTTAATAGAAAATAAAGAAACTATCCCTTTTAATAAAATATCTACTTACAAACATTCCGATTTTAGTGTAGAAATAGAAAAGGCAGTAAGTTTAATTAAACAGGATAATCTGGAAATAATTGTAACTAACACGACTAATCCTGAAATTCAAATACCCGCTGTAGCAGTTACAATCCCAGGGGCAAGGCTTAATCGTCCCAGCACAATGCTAAATCCTTATTTTTATATGGCAAAGATATGCATGGATTTAGGAAATTACAAGGATGCCATTGGGTATTTTAAAAAATCTATAGAAATTGATCCTCAGTATAAAAATATTCCCCAGATTTCATGTGATATAGCCATTTGTTATAAAAGGCTAAAGATGTATCAGCAATCAAAAGAATATTTTGAAAAAACTTTGAACTTGTCACCAAAATTAGTCTTTTCAAAGAAATTCATGGGTGATTTCACGGAAGTAATCAAGTTTTTAGAGTGATAAAAAAATGGAACAACGAATATCGAATATCAAACAAGGAACCGCAGAATGTCGAAGGAGAATAAAATATTAAACTCTGAACCTGTGAACGCCTACGAAAAAATAATGAATAAGGGTGAAACAGAGCAGTGGTTGGATTGGCGCCGACAGTTTTCAAATCGGATTAAGGGACTTGATGCACTGTCAGGGCTTTTGCAACTTACTTCCTCTGAGAAAGAGATTTATAGAGATGTCATAGCACAATACAGGTATGCCGTTACGCCATATTATCTGTCCCTGATCGACTGGTCAGATCCCGATGATCCTATCAGAAAGCAGTGTATTCCTGATCCCAGGGAGATAAATTTTTCGCTTCCGGGTTCAGAAGAGGACCCCCTGGCCGAACGCGCACACATGCCGGTTCCCGGTCTGATTCACAGGTATCCTGACCGTGTATTGGCCATGGTAACCGGCACATGTGCTGTGTACTGCCGTCACTGCAACAGGAAACGTACATGGAAAAATTCGGAGGCCGGCAGTACAAGAGAGGCCCTTTATCGTATGGTGGACTATGTTGCAGGCAGCCCCCTCGTCCGTGAAGTTATAGTCTCCGGGGGAGATCCACTTACAATGCAACCGAGGCTGCTGGATGAATTTTTAAAGGCATTTAGGGAAATTCCTCATGTGGAGGTGTTGCGTATTGGTACTAGGATTCCTGTAGTGCTTCCCATGCGCATAACCGACGATTTGTGTCAAATGCTGGCCGGACACCGTCCTCTTTGGATAAATACCCATTTTAATCACCCCAGAGAGATCACACCTGAGTCCACAGAGGCATGCGAAAGGCTCCTCAAGGCAGGGATACCACTGTCCAACCAGACTGTGTTGTTAAAAGGAGTCAATGATTCCATGGAAATTATTCGAGATCTGTGCCGCGGGCTTCAGAGAATCATGGTAAGACCTTACTACCTCTTCCAGTGTGATGCAGTGCAGGGGACAGATCACTTTCGGACAGATATCAGAAAGGGTGTGGAAATTATTCAGGGGCTGTGGGGCAAAATAGGTGGTCTGTGTATCCCGAACTATGTTGTGGATCTTCCCACTGGTGGCGGGAAGGCCCTGATGATACCTTCATATCTGCTTGAAGTCGGCAAAGATGAGGCAATGTTTCGTACCTTTGAAGGAAAAATAGTGAGATATCCTTGTCCTGAAGGGGCAGACGCCGGAGAATTAATCAACCCTTGATGCAGGCCATGGGTCTCAGCCGTGCCACTTTTTTTGCAAGTCCTGCCCTGTGCGTGGAATCCACTACCTCTGTAACATCCTTGTATGCTTCAGGCGCCTCTTCTGCCGCACCCCGGTAGCTCGCTGCCCGGATGAGGATGCCCCTGTGGGCCAGTTCGGAGATTACCTTTCTGCCTTTCCAGCGTTTCAGCGCGGCCCTTCGACTCATTGAACGGCCAGCTCCGTGGCAGGCAGAGCCCCAGGCCAGGGCTTCCCCTGTTTTCTGGCCTACAAGAATATAGGAACAGGTCCCCATGGTCCCACCTATGAGCACGGGTTGACCGATGTCACTGAATACTTCAGGTAACTCAGGTCTGCCTGGACCAAAGGCCCTGGTAGCCCCTTTTCTGTGGACATAAAGGCGTTTCACCTCGCCATCTACTTCGTGTTTCTCGATTTTGCATGTGTTATGACTGACATCATATAGGTTTTTCACTGTGGCCTCTGGAAATATTTCATGGAAAACCTGGCGTGTGAGATGAGTAATTACCTGGCGATTGGCAAGTGCACAATTTACCCCACAGACCATGGCCTTGTAATATCTTTCTCCTTCAGGAGATTTTATTGGAGCGCACACAAGCTCCCTTTCTTTGATTGGGATCTGATACTTCTTGCCGGCCTTACCAAGTATCTGGAGGTAATCAGTACCGATCTGATGCCCAAGTGCCCTGGAGCCGCAGTGGATTGCCACTATTACATCTCCTTCTTTCAAACCAAAGGCCTCGGCTGAAGGCCGGTGAAAGATTTCTTCCACATACTGTATTTCCAGATAGTGGTTTCCTGAACCAAGGGTCCCAACCTCTCTGTACTGTCGGCGTTTGGCAATATCTGAGACACAGGAAGGGTCAGCTCCTTCCAGTCTTCCTTTCTCTTCAGTGTGGGCCAGGTCTTCAGGGAGCCCATAACCTTGTTCTACTGCCCACTGTGCACCTCCAGTGAGGACGTCGTCTATCTCGGCAGGTGTGAGCCTGATTTTGCCTTCTGACCCGACACCCGCTGGCACAACCTGGAAGAGTCGATCAATCAGGGATTCAAGAAGGGGCAGGACCTCGTCTCGCGTGAGACCGGTCAGCAGGTTTCTGACCCCGCAGGAAATATCATAACCGACTCCGCCTACGGAGATAATACCGCCGTCATCCGGATCAAAGGCCGCTACTCCGCCAATGGGAAAACCATAGCCCCAATGGGCATCAGGCATGGCAATGGCAGCCTTCACAATCCCCGGCAATGAGGCCACATTGCTAATTTGTTCGCGGACCTTTTCGTCCATCTCGGAGACCAGGTCCTCACTGGCGAAAACAAGGGCAGGTACCCTCATGTCCTTATCCCTTGGGATCTCCCACTCATACTCTCCCAGACGTTTTAGCTGTTTAAGCTCCATTATTCACCTCGAAAATACTTTTTGAAAGATGTTCGATGTTCATTTGTTTCATACATCTACAACACACTGGGCAATCCACCAGCCTCCATCTTGCCTGACTGCAAGTTCGGTGAAAGTTGCTCCTTTAACTTCCACCCCTCGCTGGTGCCTTGAGAAATCGAAGGGTTCACCCATTGCTGTTCCTGTAAGTGTAAAGTCCTGTATTTTCACTTTGAAGTCGCTGAATATCAACCTTTGTATATCAGATTCAGCCAAAAGGGAATTGAGCCAGGCAACAAACAGACCCTCCAGATCAAAAGACTCGCAGGAAATTATGACTGATTTTTCAGGGATGACTGTATCAAAGTCTTCCACCAAGAGCGAAAACATTGACTTCGCACCATTTTCAAAGGCCTCTGACAATGTCTTGCCTCTACCTCTGATCCACATGTCAGCTCCGTGATCAAAGGTTTCAAAGAATGCCGTCATGGTCTGCCCCACTTTTTGCGTCCCCATTCTATCCATCCCCAGATAGAAAGCCCGGTGAAGACTATAAACAGGGTCGCCTGCGCATAAATTCCGTGATAGATATTAACGATTATCCAGCCAATGTTGGCTACTGTATAGAACGCAAAACCAGAACGTTTTTTTCTTATGTTCAGTATTGCCCCTATTATACTGAGAGCGGTTAGTGTCCAAGGAAAAATATGATTCATGATTCCGCTGAAAATACCCCATTTGCTGCGCACAATGAAGGTTAAAGGTTAAAGGCTGAAGGCTGAATTAAGGTGTATGTCTTTTAAGTCTTTTTCCACAATTCAGCATTCAACATTGACTCACTTCAGGTACGGTAACATGGCCTTGAACGTTGGAGTCCCGGCCTTTCCAAGCAGTTCGTAAACTGCCATCTCTGCCGGTCCTACAGATACTCCGACGGCTTCCATCCGGCTCAGAGCTAATTTAGTATTTCGCTTTTTCCTGGATGATACCGCATCAGCCACTATCCATGGCATGTATCCCATTTTAATTGCGCAAACGGCAGTCTGATAAACGCATATATGGGTCTCAACCCCTACCATAATCAGAGTATCAACAGCAGCAGGCAGATTGGTAAGGACCTGTTTTACATTATAGTTTGCCAGGGCATTGAACTCAATTTTGTCCACACAGGTGACATCCGCAAGCAGCTCGGCAAGCTCTGGTACAAATGGTCCGAGGCCCTTTTCATATTGTGTTGTTGCTATAACAGGTATCTCCATAGCCTCAGCACAGTGTATCATAAGGGCGGTATTGGCTATTACCCTGTCTGCTTTATAAATGGCCTTCATGAGGCGTTCCTGGGGATCAATGACCAGGAGGCAACAGCGTCCGGGGTTCAGGATATCAAGGCAATCAGATTTCATGCACTATCTCCTTATAAAAAAAGGACGCATGTATTATAACACGCGTCCTTTTTATCGAAACTGGAAATTCGAAATTCGAAATTAGGTAATAAATCTACATCTTAGTATTTTTGCCAATTTCAAATTTCAAATTTCTACTATTTTTCTCCAGCGTATTTAGGCCTTGTTGTGATACGCGCGAGGATAACTCCTGCAATCAGCAAGGCCCCTGAGATATAGAAAGCAGTGTTCAGGCTGCCTGTCATATCTTCAATCGTACCACCCAGTCTTGCCATGAAAAAGCCTGCTCCCCAGCCGAGAAATACCAGGCCGTAGTTGAACCCAAGGTTCTTGGGTCCGTAGAAGTCGGCAGTAAAGGATGGCAACAGGGCAAGACCGCCGCCATACTGCCAGTATGCAATGCCCACGACCACAAACAGAAGCACGACATTCTGCATCGCAATTACAAATGGTAATGAGAACAGGCAAATGGCCGATATGGTGCAGTTTATTGTGTAGGCATTAACCCGCCCGATCTTATCTGAATAGGAACCGGTACCGACTCGTCCGGCTGCATTGATAAAACCTCCAAACGAGACAAGAATCCACGCGTTTGCCGCAAGGAATGGAATGTTCTTGCCTGCGCTAACCATAAGGCCCTTAGCATTTGCAATGATCAGAAGCCCGGACTGTGTCGTGAGCATGAACATGAATACCAGGGCAAAGAACTGCCAAGTCTTAACCATCTCCGAGGCATTCCAATTATGCTTGGTTGACGCTGCCATCTGCTTGGCGGTTGCCGCAACTTTGGGTCCTGGAGGCACATATCCTTCCGGAGGTGTTAGTAGGAGCTGACCCGCAATGATAACCACCACGGCGAACAATATTCCCAGACCTACAAAGCTTCCTGTTATCCCATAGTGGTCAATCAGATACTGCGCCAGGGGGCCGATATAGAGGGCCGCCCCTCCATAACCGCCTACTACAAGGCCTGCAACAAGACCTCGTTTGTGGGCACCGAACCACTTCAGGGCAGCAGGGGTGGGGGAGGCATAACCAATACCCATACCAATGCCGCCAAGTATGCCGAAACCGAAAATCAGCCCGGCATAGCTCTTCATCAATCCTGCAACGATACAACCCGCGGCAAGGAAAAGGCCGCCCACGGTTGCACCTAATTTGGGGCCGAATTTATCCTGTATCCGGCCTCCTGGGATCATTAACAAGGCAAAGATGATAATGCATAGAGAAAAGGGTGTTGCAGCCTGGGCATTGGTAAGATATGTCCAACCTGCATTCATGCCCCCTTCAATGACTTGACCAGCCTTGTCCACATTGACCAGGGACGATTTCCATATGCTCCAGGCATATAATATGCCCAGGCAAAGGTTGATGGCAGTGCCTGCAAAGGTGGTTATCCAGGCCTGCACCGGTTCTTTTGTAACTTGACCTGTCATATATTTATCTCCTTCTTAAAGACGCTCTAATGCGATGAATTATTCCTTCATCAGCGCCTTTTTGCTCTCTTTCAGCTCTTCGATCATGTCCTGTGACATATTATGGATTTCAGTGACAATATCGGGATTTGCCAATGTAGTCGTGTCACCTACGTCCTTGCCATTGGATATGGCTGCCAGTACCCTGCGCATGATTTTTCCGGAGCGTGTTTTCGGCATATCCGGTACGATCCAGACCTTTCTCGGCCTTGCGATTTTACCAATGGAGTCACAGAGACTCTGTGAAATCTTGTTAATCAATTCCGGGCTGGGATCATATCCGGGCTTTAGAGATACATACAGGTCAGGAACCATTCCCTTTATTTCATCTGCTACAGGTACAACTGCCGCCTCTGCCACTTCAACGACGTCAAGAGAAGCGGACTCGAGTTCCTTTGTCCCCAACCGGTGCCCTGAGACATTGATTACATCATCAATCCTTCCCAGGATACGGAAGTATCCATCCTCGGATAGCATGGCGGCATCGCCGGAAAGGTATGGCCAATCACGCCAATTCTTGCTGTTTTTGTCTTTGCAGTACTTTGCATAATACGTAGAGACATATCGGTCACGGTCCCCCCATATGGTCTGGAACTGGCCGGGCCATGGATTTTGTATGCATATATTTCCTGCCTTTCCCGCTCCTGCCTTGAGTTCGTTTCCATCATCATCATAAATTATCGGATGGATACCAGGCACACCAGGACCCGCACTCCCCGGCTTCATCGCTCTCAGTGCAGGCACTGTACTACAGAGAAAACCTCCGTTCTCTGTCTGCCACCATGTGTCAACTATTACGGCCTCACCCTTTCCGACTACCTCATGATACCATTTCCAAACCTCGGGCTCAATTGGCTCACCAACAGTGGTCATGTGCTTGAAGTGATAATTGTACTTGGCAGGTTCGTCAGGTCCGACCTTTCTCAGTGCCCGTATGGTGGTTGGTGCAGTGTGGAAGATATTTACATCAAGCTCTTCTGCTATCCTCCATGCCCGTCCGGCGTCAGGATAGGTGGGTACGCCTTCGAAAATAACGGAAGATGCGCACAGGGCCAATGGGCCGTAGACAATGTATGAATGACCGGTAATCCATCCGATATCCGCCATGCACCAGTAAACATCCTCCGGATGGATATCCTGGATATATTTTGATGTGCCTGCTACATAGGCAAGAAAGCCCCCCGTGCTGTGCTGGCATCCCTTGGGCTTTCCGGTGGTGCCGCTCGTATACATCAGAAATAGTGGGGCTTCGGCAGGCATGGGTACCGGGTCGATTCTTTTACCGCGATAGTCCTTGAGCAGATCATTCACAAAGTAATCGCGACCATCGACTATGGGCGTCGGGCTTGAGTATTTGCCTGGATAACGCTGCCACACCAGGACCTTATCAACGGTCTGGCCTTCCTTTTCCGCCTTTTCAACAGCTATGTCGGCGTTTACTTTATGGTCAAGGAGCTTCCCGCCCCGGTAATAACCGTCAATGGTTATCAATACATTGCTTCCGGAGTCCACAATTCTGTCAGCGCATGCCTTGCCGCTGAAACCTCCAAAGACCTCAGAATGGATAATGCCAAGCCTGGCACAGGCAAGCATGGTTATCGGGAGTTCCGGCACCATAGGCATATGAAGTGTTACCCTGTCTCCTGCCTTCAGACCTGCAAAGTCACGAAGGAGTGTAGCAAATTCGTTGACTCTTACATAGAGTTCCTGATAGCTGATATGTTGAATTCGTTCATTTTCTAATTCAGGGACCCAATGGATTGCCGTCTTGTTTTTATTTTTTTCAAGATGTCTGTCCACACAATTGTAACACGCATTTATCTTCCCGCCGACAAACCACTTCCAGCAAGGTGCATCACTTGTATCAAGAGTCGTATCCCAGTACTTGTACCAGTCCAGTAAATCAGCATATTCCTTGAAGCATTCAGGGAAATTATCAATGCTAAAGCGATCATAGACAAATTCATCTGTCAGATTCGCCTGAGCAATAAATTTTGTGGAAGGATAAAACAAGTCTTCCTCTTTCCAGTGAACAGCAATTTCTGCTTCAGATGTTTTTGCAACTTCTTTTTTTTCCATAGATCAAACTCCTTAATGATTTTATTGTTGAATATATATGAATGTATTTAATAAATACTCTTAAGTAATTATTCTTTGACCTTGACCTTACCGATAGATAGTTTCTATAAGCTTTTTAACCTCCTTTCCCGTACCACCTTTTATCCTTAGAAGGCATACTGCATGGAGACCGTAAAACGGTTTCCTGGATGAATTTGTTGATTCCGCTCAGTCTCGATGTAAATATACTCAGCACCGACCTTAAGTGGTTTGGTCAGTGAATACCAGGTATTGATGAAGTACTGTTCATTGCGCGTGAAACGACGGTCCCAGTTAAAGCCGTCGCCTGGGGTTTCGTAGCCTATATCGCTATTGTCGGGATTGTCAAAGCCGTAACCCACAGTCATCGTGGTCTTGTCATTGACGGCATATGTGAGATCGGCCCATCCGCCGTATGCTGACGCAGGTCCTCCGTCCTCAGCCATATCCAGATCATAGCGCAGGAAGTTGCGCCCGATGCCCTCACCGGTCCAGAGCTCACCCTTAAAAGTAAAAGGTCCGATGACGTATTTCATCTCGCCGCAAACCAGCCAGCGGTCTGTGTTATTAGAAGTATTTTGTCCATAGTCGGCATGTCGGTAGCCTCCACCAAAGGCCACGAGGCCACCCTTGCCCAGGATTTCATTGGAATATTGTATTCGGCCAAGGAGCCAAGGCATACGGTCCTCATTCTCAGTACTCGTTCGCCTGTGTTTCATCGCCGAGACCAATACCTGGAAATCTCCAAGCCCTTGCCGTACTGTAACCTGGGGGACACGCCACCACAGGTTTCCTGCCGCGGTCAGGATACCGAAGTCAACAGTCGATGGATTGAGCTGTGAGACCGGGATCCAGTCCTGCCCGACTACCATGCTTGTGTGGGTCTTTTCGTAGCCGACATCAATATAGCCTAGGCGCATGCGTGGAATCAGGTTGTCGCCGTTGTTGTCACCGTAGAAATCCATCTCTACGCGACCCAGGGCCGACCACCATTCATCCCACTTATGACTGGCTTTAAAACCAAACCTGGTATCGCGTGGGTTGAAGTCGGTAGAGTCGTTTTTGTAATCACTTTCCTTGGCCACGCAACCTATGAAGTCATTGTATTTCTTGAATTCAGCCGTGTCGTAATTAAAGTCGACCTTGACCTTTCCGTAGAGTTGCATGTTGTACTTGGACCAGGCATTGCCCAGGTCCTTCAGATTTCTCAGGGCCGTGACCTCCTTGGCTGTCAGAGCCGGGACCTCAGGGGCCGGCTTAGCTGCAAGCTGGGGGGCCGGCGGAGCTGTTTCAAGCTGATTGATACGATTCTGGAGGGCCTGCACATTTTTTTGCATTTGCATCATCTGATCCTGCATGGTCTTCATTTGCAGATTCAGGTCTTCGACAGACTCTCCATAAGCAAATGTGCTCAATCCTCCAACTAAACTAATGAGCGTTAAGCTCAAAACAAATATTATTGCCTGGCAAGGGGCAAAAAATCGCTTCATTTAAAAAATCCTCCTATCCCTATTATATGTCTGAACGGTTAATCCTCAATGGTTGACAGATCGCCTTCCTTTAATCCTAATTCTCGCGCTTTCAGTACACGGCGCATGATCTTGCCGCTCCTGGTCTTGGGAAGTTTGTCCACAAAGTTGATCCCGCGGATGGCCACAACGGGTCCAAGGACTTTTTGGACATGGGCCTTCAGTTCGTTTACCAGGCTGTCTTCATCCTCCTCGACGCCATCCTTTAAGATGACAAAAATTTTGGCTACTTCTCCGCGAACCTTGTCAGGCACGCCGATGCACGCGGCCTCGGCAACATGTCTGTGACTGATTAGGGCACTTTCTACCTCGACTGTACCAATCCTGTGACCGGCGATTTTGAGAACGTCATCAGATCGGCCCTGGAACCAGAAATAGCCATCCGTGTCTTTAGTTGCAATGTCGCCAGCCAGATACATCCCCGGAAATTTTGACCAATAGATCTCTTTGTATTTCTCAGGGTCTTTGTAAAGTGTTGTGAGCATGGCAGGCCACGGCTCTTTGACCACTACATGACCTCCCTTGCCCGGTCCAACAGGTTCTCCATAAGCATCGACCACATCCATATGGACACCGGGGAAGGGCTTGAAGGCAGAACCGGGCTTTAACACGTTACATGGTGTTGGCGCTACCATGAACATACCAGTCTCTGTCTGCCACCAGGTGTCCATGACCGGGCAGTTCCTGTTTCCGATGTTCTCATAATACCATACCCACGCCTCTGGGTTGATCGGCTCACCCACCGTACCGAGAAGCCGCAGCGTAGACAGATCGTGTTTTTTGGGATACTGAGAGCCGAACCTCATGAGCATCCTGATGGTAGTTGGCGTTGTGTAGAGAATATTGACACCATACTTCTCAATGACCTGCCACATCCGATCCGGCCCTGGAAACAGCGGATGCCCCTCATACATGACCGTGGTAGTCCCAACGATAAGTGGTCCATAGATAGCGTAGCTGTGTCCTGTTACCCACCCCGGATCGACGGCACACCAGAAGATATCTGTCTCTTTTATGTCAAACACCCATTTCATGGTCCGGTTGATCCCTACCATATAGCCGCCGTGTGAATGGACCACACCCTTTGGCTTGCCTGTTGTTCCTGACGTGTACATGATATAGAGAGGGTCATTGGCATCCATCTCCACGGTCTCAAACTCTGCAGATTCCCCATCCATCAAATCATGGAGCCAGAGGTAACGGCCATCACTCATATCGATCTCTACACCTGCTCGCCGAACCACGACGACGGTCTCCACTGTAGGGGACGCCGTCATGGCCTCATCCACGACTTCTTTTAGCTTAACAAGCTTGCCGTTTCTATGAGACCCATCCACGGTCACCACAAGCCTTGCCTCGGTGTGGTTGATCCGCTCTCGAAGGGCAAGAGCACTGAATCCCGCGTAGACAACACTATGTATGGCGCCAATCTTGGCACATCCGAGCATGGCAACGGCTATTTCAGGTATATTAGGCAGATAAATCGCCACCCGGTCTCCCTTCTTGATACCAAGGGATTTGAGGACATTGGCAAATTTGTTGGCAGCCCGGTAGAGATCGTAATAGGTCATACGCTCACGGCTACCTCTCTCGGGCTCAAAGATGATGGCTACTTTGTTTTTGCGATGAGTCTTTATATGACGATCAAGCGCATTGTAAGCAATGTTGGTCTTACCGCCTACAAACCAATTGAAAAACGGTGCATCAGAGCAGTCAAGCACCTCGTCCCATTGTTTGAACCAATTCAATTCATGGGCGGCCTCCTCCCAGAAGGCTTCAAGATCGGATTCGCCCTGCTTCACGGCGTCCTTATAATCATTGAGACTCAGGTTGGCGTCCGCAACCGACTGAGGCAAGGGCCGAAATACCCTTCCTTCTGCCAATAATGCTTCGGTGGTTTCCTTTTCTGGTTGCACTTTTCCTTTCGTTGATTCCATAGATCTCATAACTACAGCTTCCCTCAAATTTTTCCTTTCGGTCGAAATGACAAAAAAATAATTTTCGTTTAGCCACTATTATAGCAATCTCTATGCCAGTACTGTTTATGCCTATGGTGCTAGGAACAGCCGATGGCTATATGATTGTATTTATAGGGTAAGTTTGACTTCTGCAGATGGGGAAGGCTAAGATAATTATAAATGACAGGCTAAAAGAGTGGGGCTGCTCTACTCGGTGCGGGACAATTTGCTCCACCTGGGGGCCAGGCCTTCTTCTATCTATTTTGCAGACCCGAGAGACTTGAAGTTACCTGAAAGGGCCTGATGTTTTAGGGATTTTGCATTGACGCCTCTGGGAATTGATATTTTTTCATTTTCATTCTAAGTGTCTTGCGGTCAATACCGAGCAATCGGGCAGCGCGGGTCTTATTCCCCTCTGTACGTTCAAGCACCTTTATAATGTGCAGACGTTCCATTTCTTCCAGGCAAAGCGGGTCCTTCTTCATAAGCACATTCGATAGCACTGTATTGGTATAGACAAGGTCCTGTCTGGTAATGGTCCTTTCCCGTGCAAAAACCACCAGCCGCTCCACAGTATTCTCTAGTTCCCGGATGTTGCCAGGCCAATGGTATTCTGTGAACGCCTTCATAACATTTGGGGAAAAGCCCTCAATCGCTTTTCCCTCTCTCCTGCCAAATTTGCCTAAGAAATGTTTGGCCAGCAAGGGGATATCGTCTTTACGCTCCCGCAAAGGCGGCAGGTGTATGGAAACCACGTTCAGTCGAAAGAAGAGATCCTCACGAAAGAGTCTCTCGGCGACGGCCTTTTCAAGCTTACGGTTTGTGGCTGATATAAGCCGGACATCGACTTTAACGACCTTGTGATCACCCACCTTAGAGATACGCTTTTCTTCAACAGCCTTGAGGAGCTTGGCCTGGATTTCCAGATTTATGTTGGATATCTCATCAAAGAATAGGGTTCCTCCTTGGGCCATTTCAAATTTTCCATATCGGGTTTTGTTTGCACCTGTAAAGGCCCCTTTGACATGACCAAATAGTTCACTCTCAAATATGGTACTTGCCAAAGAGCCACAATCGACTGATATAAAAGGATGGCCTTGCCGTCGGCTCATTTCGTGGATTTTTCGGGCTGCAAGCCCCTTGCCTGTGCCAGTCTCACCCTGAAGCAATACCGTGCTCTCTGTGGGGCCAACCATGGCGATCATCTCCTTGACCTTTTCCATGACAGGGCTTTTACTAATAATTTTGGTGCTATGGGTTTCCTGCTTAAGGCTTTGCTTTAGATATAGGTTTTCGATAGTTAACTGGCGATTTCCCAGCACACGATCAACCAGTTTGATTAATTCCTCCGGGGTTATGGGCTTGGCTATAAAGTCAAAGGCCCCAAGCTTAATGGCCTGAACAGCGGTTTTAATAGAAGCATATTCCGAGATCATGACGACCATGGCCTCGGGGTCCAGATCCTTGATTTTGGCCAAGACAAATAGCCCGTCTTCGTCGGGCAACTTCAAATTTAGGAGGATAAGGTCAAATGACCATTTGTCGAGCAAAACAAGGGCTTCACGGCCATTTTTCATCAAAGTAACGCTGTGACCATATTTGGTCAGGGTCTGATGACAGGCATCCCGCATGAATGCGTCATCGTCAATCACCAAGATATTATAACCGGCCTCCACAAATTCCCTCGACTATTTATGCTGCGTAGCGCTTCTTTATTTTTTCAAATTTTCCGCAGGTCATCTTTCCCTCAGGACATTTCCCGAGACGCACACACTTTGGCCCAGCTCCTTTAAAAACACTCGGGCAGACCTCACACGCAAGCATGAGCATCTGATCGGCAACGCCGCGTATCTCCCACTGTGCCCGCAGGCATAGGCGTTCTTCAAAAAAATGGAGAAGCGCCCTGGCATTCATCGTGACAAAAATCTTGGTCTCACACGCATTGGGAAGCACATAGCGGGCATCTTCATTGCTTGACTCTCCTTTATTCCCCAAAGCCTCATTAAGCTTAGCATACCGCCTGGCCAAATACTTCATGGTTTCCTGAAAATATTTTTCTGCATCTATCTCCGCTCCGCTTTCCTTTATCGTCTTACCCTTGAACTGCGGTGGAATCACATATTCAAACCCATCATGCCGTACATATCGCTGGCTTCGCTGAGAGTAGCTCGCCAGCCGGTGCCGAACAAGCTGGTGTGTCATGGCCCGTGATACACCCTCAATATAGAACGTAAAGGAAACATGCTCAACAGGGCTCATATGGCCTATATTGCGAAGCATTTTTACGAACTTTCCAGCTTTGTCTTTTTCCTGTTCGAGGACACTTGAGGTGTCTTTTGCATAACACAGCTTGGCAGCCGAGGCGATCAGGCTTTCCGGCCCGGCCGTATAGCGAATCAAACAAACTTTGGCCTTGGTCCTTTCCATATAGCTAAAACTCCTTCCTATCTCATTTTATCCTTTCAATGGTAAACCGCTATTCCAGATTTAGCCACCCGTCGTCGTCAGTGTTTCCCGCAATGCCTTGGCCGCTGCCACCATGTTGAGCAAGGCGGCGTGTACATCGGGCCAGCCATGCGTCTTCAGTCCGCAATCAGGATTGACCCATAACCATTCGGGCCGGAAGATGCTAAGGGCCTTGCGCAACAGTGCCTCTATTTCATCCACAGTTCGCGTTTTGTTCCGATTCTGGGAAATCCGAGATTAGTTGCAATTGCCATGATGTATTACATGCCCCCCTTCATTAAAAAGTGCATTGTTTGCCAAAAAAAATCCCAAACTCAAATCATGAGCTTGGGATATCCCTTTTTCATCCACAAACCTATCCCGATCAACACCTCCTGTCCGCGAAGGCGTTGCATATTGTTACAGACAGGTCTTCTGGCTCTCGGATCATCCTACTTGCCGTGCCTTCCCTCCCGGCTTTTGCCGGGCAGTGGCATCAATTGAGACGTTCGTCCCCGATCACAGCGGCGGGCCCGCTCCCGATTTTCACGGGATTCCCTATTAAGCCCAATGGGGCATCGTGTAACATCCTATTACAATAGGTAAAAAGCTGCATCAGTGTCAAGAAAAATCTAGCAATTCTGATTGCCTGCTGAATTTTTAAAAGGGCCTTCTGTGCTGCGTTGCAAAATCCACTTGCGCTTATATGAAATACCCGGATAACGACACAAATAATTGCGTATACAATACCGGTTACTGTATAATCGAATTTCCCAGGCGGAGATAAATCCCGCCTCTATATTTCAGATTTTCCATGATTGTCACCGTGAAAATACATTTATGAGCGTTTAGGTCAAAAGTGAAGCTGTTATGAAAGGCCCGACTCGATGTCATAGATCACTCAAAGCTTACCTTGGATTAGCGATAAAGGGTTTTTGCATGGGCGCTTCAGATGTGGTTCCTGGGGTTTCGGGCGGTACTATGGCATTCATCCTTGGAATTTATAAGGAATTGATCGAGTCCATCAGGTCTTTTGATCTGGTTTTTTTTAAATTGTTTTTTTCCTTGAAGTTAAGTGATGCCCTGAATCATGTCTCAGGGCGATTTCTTATGGCAGTCGGCATGGGTATTTTTATGGCCATCTTCAGTCTTGCCAGGATTCTGAGCTGGCTTCTTCAAAACCGGCCTATACTGATATGGTCCTTTTTCTTTGGTCTGATAGTTGCTTCTTTATTTACCGTAAGCCGTTATCTTGAAAAATGGACTCTATCCATTTTCGCCTGGGTAGGATTGGGAGCGGCCTGTACTTATTTCCTGGTTGGTTTGGTTCCCGTATCTACACCTGATACCCCATGGTTTTTATTTATGAGCGGGGCCATTGCCATATGTGCAATGATTCTCCCCGGGATATCCGGGGCATTTATCCTCGTACTTCTGGGTAAATATCATTATGTGCTTGAAGCCGTAAATAACCGTGATTTTTTAACACTTATCATAGTAGCTGCCGGAGCCGGGGTAGGATTAATTTCATTCGTTCGTTTTCTTAGCTGGTTTTTAAATAAATACTACAATTTTACTATTGCCATATTAACCGGTTTTATGTTGGGTTCATTGAGAAAGGTCTGGCCCTGGAAACAATCCTTACAGAGCATGACAGACATGCATGGGAATGTGATCGTTACGGCCCAGGTCAATATTTTGCCGTCTCACTGGAGCGCAGAAGTAATGCAGGCCCTTTGTCTTGCTGTTTTCGGCTTCTTAATTATCTTTTTTATGGACTTTTTGGCTGAAAAAAGGAAGCACATATTATAGACAATGTTGAATTGTGAATGTTGAATGTTGAATTGTGGAAGAACGTTTAAAAAATATATACCTTAATTCAAAATTCACCATTCAAAATTCAAAATTGTGTCTGAACGGCTTTTTCGTTCAGACACTAGTTAGGTTAAGAGGTTATGAAAATACTGATATGTGGCGGTGACGGACAACTGGGCAGTGATTGCGTACAGGTTCTTCAAGAAGCGCACGAAGTCTTTGCCTTAACCTTAAATGAACTGGATATTACTAGTTCCTCAGATGTGGATAAGGTGATAGGGAAATACGTCCCTGACATCATACTCAACTGCGCTGCATATACCGCAGTTGATGTCTGTGAGACAGAAAGGGAACCGGCCTGGAAGGTCAATGTTGAAGGACCGAAAAACCTGGCATCCAGGGTCACAAAATATGGCGGTCTATTGATCCATATCTCTTCTGATTATGTTTTTGATGGGAGGAAAAAGCCGCCGGAGCCCTATGTGGAAGACGATGAGCCGAATCCTCTTTCCTATTATGGCAGGACCAAGCTTGAAGGTGAAGTAGCTGTAATGCAGACAACCGACCAATACATAATATTGCGGACAGCCTGGTTGTATGGCATCCATGGCCGGAATTTTTTTAAGACTATCCTCAAGATAACCCTTGGAAATCCTGATAAAAAGTTGAAGGTCGTGAACGACCAGTTTGGTTCGCCTACATGGTCTTACCGGCTGGCACTTCAGATCGCCGAACTTATAGAAAAGAACGGCAGGGGAACCTATCACGCCACTGCTGAAGGACATTGCACATGGTATGAATTGGCCGATCATTTTCTTGGAAAAATGGGAGTTCCGCATTCATTAATCCCGTGCACGAGTGATGAGTATCCCACTCCGGCAATAAGACCGAGGAATTCAATACTGGAAAACAAAAGGCTGAAAAAGGCAGACATCAATCTGATGAAAGATTGGTCCCATGATGTGGATCAATTCGTTTCCGATTTTCAGGAACAACTGCTAAACGAGGCAATGAAGTCAAGACCATGAAAAATATGTTGGTAACAGGAGGGTGCGGTTTTATTGGAACAAATTTTATCAGGTATCTGTTAAATGAATCAGACTTTTCCGGGCGTGTGATTAATGTGGACAAGCTGACATATGCAGGAAATCCTGAAAACTTGTTTGATATTGAGAGAGATTTCCCAGAGCGCTATATTTTTGTAAAAGTCGATATATGCGACTGTGATGGCATTGCAAGAATATTTGATGATTATGAGATAGATACTGTCTGCCATTTTGCTGCTGAATCCCATGTTGACAGGTCCATTGTCAGTCCTGATGCATTTATACAGACCAATATCGTAGGCACGTTCAATTTGTTGGAGTCGGCGAAATCAAACCAGGACCGGCTGCAACTTTTTTACCATATTAGCACTGATGAGGTATTCGGGAGCCTAGGAAGGGAAGGGTTTTTTACAGAGGAGACCCCCTACAGACCTAATAGTCCTTATTCCGCCTCAAAAGCTGCTTCGGACCATTTGGTAAGGGCCTATTACAAGACCTACGGTTTGCCAGTTATCATCTCCAATTGTTCAAATAATTATGGTCCATACCAATTTCCAGAGAAACTGATTCCGTTAATAATCCTCAATGCCCTGGAGGGAAAACCCCTCCCGGTTTATGGAGATGGCAGATATATCAGAGATTGGCTCTATGTCAGGGATCACTGTATTGCCATTTGGGAATTAATAAAAAATGGGAAAAGAGGGGGGACGTATAACATTGGCGGCAACAACGAGGTGGAGAACATCAACCTTGTAGAGATGATTTGTGATATCTTAGATGGCCTTCAGAAATCGAAAGACAATAAGTCAAGAAGGGAATTAATAGCTTTTGTCAAGGATCGGCCTGGTCATGACCGCAGATATGCCATAGATTCCACTAAATTGAAAAAGGAGTTGGGCTGGGTTCCTGAGGAGTCTCTTGAAACAGGGATCCATAAAACTATTAAATGGTATCTTGATAATCAGGAATGGGTTGACCGGGTCAGGAGTGGGGAGTATCAGTCCTGGATCAAGGAGCATTATGACTTCGGCAATTGCATAATCCGGGATAAAAATTGACGGATTCCTGGAAAAATTTTCAAAAGATGATACATTTAAGGCAAATTTTCAAAAGATATGTTTTTTGCGAAAGTTGTAAAGGAATCAGGAATAGTTCTATGCCTATATATGATTATGAATGCGCCAATTGCGGATTAATTTTTGAAGTAATGGTTGGCATGGGTGAAGACCCTTCACCATGCCCTGATTGCGGGAGCCGTGAGTCCAAAAAACTCATAACAGCACCGGCCTTCCATATTAAGGAAGATCGTGCCACAGCCCGTATTGAAAAGAGGGTCAAGGGCTATCTTAAAGATGGCAATATTTCAGGAGCTATGCGCTTTGCAGACAAGGCCGCGTCCATGGTAAAATCCGATAAAGTTCAGCGGATATCGGACAAGTTTCATCAGAAAATCGGTGAATAAGGAGCAGTTTTTGCCTAGATTTCCGGTCTGGCCAAGGCCTCCCTGGTCATCTTTAATACTACCCCCGATAGCCCCAGCAGGCCGATGAGATTGGGGATGGCCATTGCCCCATTCATGGTATCGGAAAAGTCCCACACAAAATCCACTTTTTGAAATGCACCAATGGCGATGACAAGACAAAAGCAGTAGCGATAGGGTATCCTGGCCTTCAGGCCCAGTATGTATTCAATGCACTCTTCACCATAATAGGCCCAACCTATCATAGTAGAGTATGCGAATACAGTAAGCCCGATGGTCACAATCAGTCCGCCAGGGCCTGGCAGTCCCATTTCAAAGGCTTTGTATGTCAGCGCGCTGGAAGTCTCCCCGCTGGTCCAGGCGCCGGTGGAAAGGATTACCAGGGCTGTCATGGAACAGACAATAATGGTATCAAAGAACACTGCTGTCATGGCTATGAGGCCTTGGCGCACAGGGCTGTTTGTCCGAGCTGCCGAATGTGCGATGGCCGCGCTTCCGAGACCGGCCTCGTTGGAGAAGACCCCGCGGGCCACACCGAAACGGATGGCGGTAGCCACTGCCGCCCCGGCAAAACCACCAACAGCAGAGGCAGGGCTGAAGGCATGTTCTATTATCAAGGTGAAGGCCCCAGGGACCTTGTCAAGGTTCAGGGCAAGTATCACAAGTGCCCCACATACATAAGAAATTCCCATGACCGGGACAATTTTTTCAGTAACCTTTCCAATGCGATGGATACCTCCGATTATTACGATTCCGGTCATTAATGCCAGCACAATTCCAGTGAGCAGGGGAGGGACCCCCCAGGTCTCACCAAGGGCCACAGCTACCGAATTGGACTGGACCATGCTGCCGATTCCAAAGGCGGAGAGGCTGCCCATCAGCGCAAAGAGCCACCCCAACCATTTCAGTCCCAGGCCTTCTGCTATATAGCGCATGGGACCGCCTTGCATGGTTCCGTCAGGGAGCATGCGCCTGTATTTCACTGCCAGCACCGCCTCGGCATACTTGGTCGCCATGCCGAAGAAGGCGCAGACCCACATCCAGAAAATGGCACCAGGGCCGCCAAGATAGATAGCCGTAGCGACTCCGGCAATATTACCGGTTCCAATGGTGGCTGAAAGTGCCGTGGTCAATGCCTGGAAGGGACTGATGTCCCCTGCGTCATCCCTCTTGGGTCTTGAAAAGACAAGTTTTAGGGCCTTGAAGAGGTGAAATATCTGCACAAAGCGCAGGCGCAGAGTGAGAAAAACCCCTGTGCCTACCAGAAAGACGAGCATTACAGGACCCCAGACAAAACTGTTAAGGCTCGACATAATCTCGGACAGTGCCACTATTTTCTCCTTATTTTGTAACTATTCAGGTGGATAGACTGAAGGTAGAAGGCTAATAGGAACAAATCATGTAACTTCTCAATAAGTCCGGGAAAATTATATGTTGCGACTATCCACTAGATTCCGGCTTTCGCCGGAATGACAGGCCCTCACACCCAATCGTCATTCCGGCGAAAGCCGGAATCTAGACATCTTACCCTTGAGTTATTGAGAAGTTACATAATAATTTTATGTATAACATGGCAGCTTGGCTCATGGCCCGGCTGATGTTATTGTCAATCCTGGAGGCTTATAAAGCGCTATGACAAATATACTTGAACAAAAAGTGTTGATCCTTGACTTCGGTTCCCAGACCACCCAGCTCATAGCAAGGCGGGTCAGGGAGGCCAAGGTCTACTGTGAGATATATCCATATAATATTCCCCTGGAAAAAGTAAAGGAGAGGGACCCAAAGGGAATTATCCTGTCAGGGGGACCTGCAAATGTTTATGATAAAGAAGCCCCGGCTGTCTCTCCTGAGCTGTTTGAACTTGGGGTCCCGATCCTGGGCATTTGCTATGGTATGCAGCTTACCACACACCTTCTTAAAGGTACTGTGGAATATAGCCGACATAGGGAATACGGTCCTGCCCGGCTCTCAATTGATGATCCATGTGACATATTTCACGGCATTGCCCCTGATCCGGTCACACATCAGGTATGGATGAGCCATGGTGACAGGATAGAGGCCTTGCCCGAGGATTTTATCGGCATAGCTCACAGTGAGTCCTGCCCTGTGGCGGCCATGCGGCACCGGACATTGCCCTTTTTCGGGGTACAGTTCCATCCGGAGGTGATCCATACTGAGATTGGAAAGGATGTGATTGCCAATTTCCTGTTCAGGGTCTGCGGGTGCACGCCTACCTGGGATATGCAATCCTTTGTGGAAAGTGCCACTAATGACATGAAGGCCAAGGTCGGAACCGGCAGGATAATATGCGCCCTGTCAGGCGGAGTGGATTCTACAGTCACGGCCCTTCTGGTAAACAGGGCAGTGGGTCACCAACTTACAAGCGTCTTTGTTAATAATGGGCTTCTAAGAAAAAATGAAGCAGAGACGGTTTTGGCCTTTCTGAAACAGTTTGACCTTAAGGTCCATTATGTGGATGCAAGCAATCGCTTTCTCAGCAAACTTGCAGGAATAGAGGACCCTGAGAAAAAACGAAAGATAATAGGAGAAGAATTTATCCGCATTTTTGAGGAGGAGGCAAGGCGAATCGGGGATGTCAACTTCCTTGCCCAGGGGACCCTGTATCCGGATGTTATAGAGAGCGTGTCTTTAAAAGGACCTTCTGCCACAATAAAGAGCCACCACAACGTAGGAGGGCTTCCGGATGTAATGCAACTTGAGCTGATAGAGCCCCTCAGGGAGCTTTTTAAAGATGAGGTTCGAAAAGTTGCTTTGGAACTCGAGATGCCTGAAGATCTTGTTTTTCGTCACCCTTTTCCCGGACCGGGATTGGCTATACGAATCCTGGGAGAAGTGACTGCTGAACGTCTGGAAGTGCTGAGAGAGGCGGATGCCATTGTTCTTGAAATCATGAAATCCACTAACTGGTACAGAAAGGTCTGGCAGGCATTTGCCGTACTCCTTCCAGTAAAGACGGTAGGTGTTATGGGAGATGAGCGCACCTATGATAACGTAGTGGCAATAAGGGTTGTAGACAGTCTGGACGCCATGACCGCGGACTGGACAAGACTCCCAACGGACCTGCTCGCAAAAATCTCAAACAGGATTATCAACGAAGTGCGCGGGGTAAACCGTGTATGCTACGATATAAGCTCAAAGCCCCCCGCCACGATTGAGTGGGAATGAGGAAGACAGCACGGAGCAGATAGAATTATGCAATCACCAAATTACCCAATCACCCAATCACCCAATTTTTTCGCTCATCTCCACCTCCACACGGAATACAGTCTCCTTGACGGTGCTATCAGGCTGAAGGACCTTTTCCCCAAGGCAAGGGAATATGGCTATAAGGCCATAGCCATGACAGATCACGGGAATATGTACGGAGCGCTCAGGTTTTACGAGCAAGCCCTAAAGCATAACATTAAGCCTATTATCGGGTGTGAGGTCTATGTTGCACCTAAGGGACGTAAGGACAGGAGTGCTCGGAGTTCAAGTGAAGCTGCCTTTCATCTTGTTTTATTGGCGCAAAACAACATCGGATACAAGAATCTCCTGAAACTCGTGAGTGCTGCCCAGTTTGAAGGCTTTTTCTACAAGCCTCGGGTGGATCTTGAGCTCATGGAAGGTTTAAATCAAGGTCTTATAGCGCTCTCTGCCTGTCTCCACGGTCAGATTCCGGCTGCCATTCTCCATGGAGACAGGAAAAAGGCAAAGGCCCTTGCAGAGACCTATGCGAGCGTATTTGATAACCGTTTTTATCTGGAGATACAGGAAAATGGTATAGCCGAGCAGACAGTCGTAAACCAGGGGCTGGTGGATCTTGGTAAAGAACTGGGGCTCCCTGTGGTTGCCACTAATGATTGTCATTACCTGACCCCTGAGGATGCCAAGGCCCACGATGTCCTGCTGTGTATACAGACTAACAAGACAGTAAATGACACCAACAGGATGCGTTTCTCCACGGATAAGCTTTACTTCACTTCTCCCGAGGAGATGGTCGAGAGATTTAAAGACTATCCTGATGCTGTGGCCATGACGGGTGAGATAGCTGAGAAATGCAATGTAGAACTGGAACTTGGAAAACGGCACTTTCCCCTCTATCCGATAAAGAAAGGCGAGACCTACGGCGGGCTTTTTGAGGCCGTTGCCAGAAAGGGGCTTAAGGAGCGTTTTTTGGAGGATGGAATCCACGAAGAAGAACAGGTCCCATACAAGGAAAGATTTGAGACAGAGATATCGGTCATAAAGGAAAAGGGTTTTGCTTCTTACTTTCTCATAGTTGCTGATTTTATTAACTGGGCAAAGTCTCAGTCCATACCGGTCGGGCCGGGCAGGGGATCTGCTGCAGGCTCCCTGGTTGCCTATGCCATGCGGATTACAGACATCGATTCGGTAAAGTATGGCCTCTTTTTTGAGAGGTTTTTGAATGTTGAGCGGGAATCCCTGCCTGACATAGATATAGATTTCTGCATGAACCGCAGGGATGAAGTGTTTGACTATGTTACTGAAAAGTATGGAGGGGAGAATTTTGTAGCCCAGATAATCACATTTGGCCAGATGAAGGCCAAGGCAGTAATCAGAGACGTCGGCAGGGCCCTTGGAATACCTTATCAGGAGGTGGACCGCATCGCCAAGCTGGTCCCTGACCAGCTCAATATTACCCTTGAGAAGGCCATCAAGCTCGAGCCGAAACTCGCTCAACTTGAGAAAAAAGACCCAAGGATAGCAGAACTCCTTACCGTCGCGCGATCCCTTGAAGGTCTTCCACGCCACGCCTCAACTCATGCGGCAGGAGTGGTTATCTCAGACAGACCCATGGTGGAATATCTGCCCCTTACCAAAGGTCAACACGGCGAGACTGTCACTCAGTTTGCCATGAAGTATGTGGAAAAGACAGGGCTTATCAAGTTCGACTTTCTCGGATTGAGGACCCTGACTGTAATAGATACAGCCCTCAAGCTTATCAAAGAGCACCTTGGCACGGATATTAACCTGTCCAAAATCCCCCTGGATGACCCTGAAACCTATAAGCTCCTATCAAGCGGGAATACCACCGGAGTATTTCAGCTTGAAAGCCCGGGCATGAAGGACCTTTTGCAGCACATGAGGCCCTCCGGCTTCACAGACATAATAGTCCTGGTGGCCCTCCACCGGCCGGGGCCCATGGAAAGTGGCATGGTGGACCAGGCTGTAAAGGCCAAAAATGGAGAGGTTGAAGTAACCTATCTCCTGCCGGAGCTTGAGCCCATTCTCAAGGAAACATATGGGGTCATAGTCTACCAGGAACAGGTGATGAAAATAGCCCAGGTACTGGCAGGGTACAGCCTTGGCGAGGGCGATATCCTGAGAAGGGCCATGGGCAAAAAAGATCACAAGGAAATGGCCGCACAGCGAGACCGTTTTCAATCGGGTGCAATAAAGCATGGCATCCCGGATTCCAAGGCCAAGATCATCTTTGATTTGATGGAGAAATTTGCAGGATATGGTTTTAACAAGAGCCACTCTGCGGCCTATGCCCTGATAGCCTATCAAACTGCATGGTTAAAAACGAACTATCTGGTGCCCTTTATGGCTTCACTGTTATCCAACGAACTGGGAAATACAGATGGGGTGGTGAAGTTCATAAGCGAGTGCCGGGCTAGAGACATTCAAATCCTTCCACCGGACATCAACCACAGCAAGGTGGATTTCACAATAGAGGGTGAGAGTATCCGCTTTGGCCTTGCATCAGTAAAAAATGTTGGAGCAGGCGCAATAGAGGTCATTGTCCAGGAAAGAGAAGACAAAGGTCGGTATCCCAGCTTTGAGGACTTCTGCTCCAGGGTCGATCTCAGAAAAGTTAACAAGCGGATGCTTGAAAGCCTTATAAAGTGCGGGGCCTTTGATTCCCTTGGGCACAGACGTTCGCAACTGATTGCCGTCCTTGACATAGCCCTGGATCTTGGACAATCCAAAAAGCAGGAACGGCTTTCAGGCCAGATGTCTCTTTTTGATTTTATGGCCAAGGCAACTCCTGAGAAACCACAGGAGTCCGCGCTGATCCTGCCTGATATACCTGAATGGCCTGAGCTTGAATGCCTTGCCAATGAAAAAATTTATCTTGGATTCTATATCAGTGGTCATCCTCTGGATCCATACAGGGATGATCTTTCCAGAATGGCCAGTGAACATACAGGCAATGTTTCCGGGATGATTGATGGGAGTCAGATTGGTCTTGCGGGGATAATTCGGAACAAAAAGGAAATTACCACCAAAAAGGGAGATCGAATGGCCTTTTTGACCCTTGAAGACTTACATGGTTCTATTGAAGTGGTCTGTTTCCCGGAGATATACGCAAAGGCAAAAGAATTGATTGATGATGATTCGCCGTTATGGGTTGCAGGGACCCTCAAAAAGGAAAATGATAAGAAAATCAACAAGATACTTGCTAACTCCATAGAACCGCTGGATAAGGCCTGTAAACAAAGAGTAAGAGGATTCCTGATCGAGCTTCAAGGAGATAGGATAGAACCCACAGTGTTCAAACCTGTGCAGGATCTGTTCAACAAATACCATGGATCATACCCTGTGAAACTGGCTATTACTCTCAAGGAGAGAGGCCGGGTAATTCTAAGCCTCCCTGAGGAATATAATGTGAGCATAAATCCTGAACTCACGGGAAGCATGAATGATTTGTTGGGTTATGCCGGATTTAAGGTAGAATATGAACAAGTGAATAATAATTCGATGGAATGATTGAGGGATTGAAGGTACTTAAATTTGAAAAAAATGAATAGCGAAGGAATAAAGATCGTCTGCCAAAATCGTAAGGCCAGGCATCTGTATCACATAGAAAGTACCGTGGAGGCAGGCCTTGTCCTTCTTGGGCCGGAGGTCAAATCACTGAGAGAAGCAAGGGCCAGCCTCGGCGATGGATATGTGGGCTTCAGGTATGGCGAGGCGTGGCTCCAGAACGTGCACATATCCCCATATCCCTATGCAGTCAATAGCGGAAAACTGGACCCGACAAGGGCCAGGAAGCTCCTTCTTAATCGCCGGGAAATACGAAAGTTGATGGGAAAAATTCAGGAACGCGGATATACCCTGATACCTCTTCGTATTTATTTCAGAGACGGGAAAGCAAAAGTGGAACTCGCCCTGGCCAAGGGTAAGAAACTGTATGACAAGCGGGAGACCATGAGGCGAAAGACCCTGGAACGAGAATTCCAAAGGGATTATAAAATACGGTAGTAATGAATAGTTGGCAGTAAGGGCTGAAAACTAAGACACAATTGACCGGACAAGGTCCCCGCGGCCGACTACTCCCATGATTTTTCCGTCCCGCATGACAGGGATGGTGTTTATCCGTTTTCCCGCCATGATGCTGGCCACTTCGTCAATAGGAGTTTCATCCTCCACTGTCACCACATCACGTGTGCAGATGTCCTTCACCGTGGTCCCTATCATCTTCCTGAGTTCCTTGTCGAGTTTTTTGGGATTTTCCAGAAAGATGGCTGAATCCATAAAAAATATCACACTGGGAATGTGTAGCTTTTTGTTTTGGTCAATAAGATCTGCCTCTGTTACAATCCCCTCAAGGTTTCCGTCATCATCCACCACAGGCACGCCATTGATGCGGTGTTCAGAGAGCAGCTTGGCTAGATCGAGCACTGGTGTGTCAGGATGAACCGTAATTACAGGTGATGTCATGATGTCTTTTGCTTTGCGCATAAAAAACCTCACTGTCTTGCACATTTCACTTGGTAATGATCGCTTCCTCAACAATTACATTATACTTGTATCCTGCTCCAAAATCCTTGTCTGTATAAACCGTGCCGCTGACAGTGATCACATCACCAACCGAGGGCATGTCCTGGGATGTCACAACAAGGTCGTAATTTCCTTTTTTTTCATCCCCTGATCCATCCTGTAGATGAATCCAGTTTTTCCCCATGATTTTGGGCAGGACTTTCACGACCTTGCCCCGCACAAACACTTTATTATTGCAAAAACCGGATTTTTTCTCGTAAACTTCGGCAATGGTGTATGCGTCCTGGCCAGTAGCCTTTTCAACTTTCACATCCTCAATCGGTGTACTGGCACCCATTCCGCCACTTGCAGGGGCCTTCATCATCTCCATCGGGGAATCTCCGCGGGGCATTTCCACGTTTTTTCCAACTGATTCGCCTTTTTCAGATACAGGGCCAGTGGAAAAGATGACCCTTTCAAAGGTGCGATTAAGAGTTGTGCTGGTAAAATTGACCATTTCTATGCCGGGCTGGAGGACGACTTCCTCTCCCACAGAGACTTGCATTTCAGGCACTGCCACCCATATTTTTTTCCCTTTACTATCCAGCAGGATATAGGTGTATCCAGCGCTATTCATGGTTTCTGCCACCTTGCCTGAGAGTAGGTCTATCTTGACAGGGGCTTCCATGCCTGTATCTGCGGGGGCCTGACTCTCGGACTTTTTACCGGAATCGCCGTTACAGGCAATCAGGCCGGTTAATGAAAAAAGGATCAATAAGGTTCCCAAAAGATTTCTTGCCCTGATTCGTCTGATCATTTTATTTCCACCTATTTTTTTGATATTTTTGGAACTGCGTGCTAAAATTAAAAAATTTATCTTGGATGTTATTAATTATAAGTGCCTAAAGTTGCAAGTGCCTAAAGTGAACTAAAGTTAGAGAATTTGTCTTGAATGCCATTTTTTGAACCGCAGAATATCGAACTAGAAATATCGAATGTCGAAGTGACACCTTCGAAATTCTGCGGTTTCTTGTTCTGCGGTTCGATATTCAAAATGGATGACTAAAGAACTAACCTCGAAAAGTGTAAACTGGTGAATGAAGGCTGCCTCCTTTTTCAATTCAAAATTCAAAATTTAGAATTCAAAATTGTGTCTGAACGACCTTTTCGTTCAGACACTATATATGACTTTTTGGCCATAATGTCACTTCTGTTGCGCCCCAGCCGCCTCCGTCGTTTCCCAGCAATGTGAAGTCGCGTACCTCAGGTAGGCGACTCAGGATGGAATGGACCGTGCGCCGAAGGGTCCCGGTCCCTTTTCCATGTATTATGCGTACGTGGATTATGTCTCTGCCCCGGCATTCGGCCAGGTAGTCAGGGACGAGGTCCTTTACTTCGCGGGCATTGAAGGTATGCAGGTCAAGGATGCCGTCAATGGGAAATTCGACTATATCCTCATTATGAATGTCTATTGGGACGGACACTAACTAATCCCCGCTGACCACACCTACCGTAGCATCAGTGCAGCGTTGTACCACTTGGTGACTGACACTGCCCATGAACAATTCCT